>NZ_AECZ01000010.1 GCF_000179555.1 Solidesulfovibrio fructosivorans JJ] | reverse complement strand
CCTTTTTGAAAAAAGGGTTCCCCTCTCGCGCTCTCCCTTCCCAAAAACTTTTAACGGTGATGGGATGTTATCGTTGAAAGTCTTTGGAAGGGGGGCCTGGGGGGGGGAACCTTTCTTCAAGAAAGGTTCCCCCCCCAGGTTCATTCTTCCCCCCTCTTCCTTTCAATTCCCCACAAGGCCTTCGTCGCGGATCGTTTTGGCGTCCTGGCGCAGATCGGGGCCGGGCCGCATCATGTTGTTTTCCATGCCGGGCGCGACCTGCCACCGTTTTTCCCAATGGCCGGTTTTCGAGGGGTAGTAGGGCGCGCCGTCGCAACGTCCGGCGCAGGCCGGGCAGGAGGTGTTGCACAGACGCGACGGAGTGAATTCGGTCATGTTGCCGGTATCCACCACGCAGACCTGCCGTCCGGCTCCGTCCACGCAGACGAAAAGTCCCACCGCGCCGGCCGGAGCGGCGGCGAAGTTCAGTCCCGCCAGGAAAAAGGCCATTGCCGCAACAAGTTGAGCCCGTGCCATAGTCTGCCTCCGTGCGTCAGGCGAGGCGTTCGATATCCGCCCCGACGTTGCGCAGTTTGACTTCCACCGCCTCGTAGCCGCGATCCAGGTGGTAGACGCGTTGGATCAGCGTTTCGCCCTTGGCGGCCAGCCCGGCCAGGACCAGCGAGGCGCTGGCCCGCAGGTCCGAGGCCATGACCGGCGCGCCAGTCAGGCTTTTCACCCCGCGAATAAAGGCGCTTTGGGCCGAAATACGAATCTGCGCGCCCAGGCGCACCAGCTCCTGGACGTGCATGAAGCGGTTTTCGAAAATGGTTTCGCGCACCGAGCCCGCGCCCATGGCCACGCACATAAGGGCCATGATTTGCGCCTGCACGTCGGTGGGGAAGCCGGGATAGGGCTGGGTGGCCACGTCCACGCCCACGAGCTGCTCACGGCGGCGTACCAGCACCCCGGCGTTGGTGGCCTCGAAGTGCAGCCCCATTTCCCGCAGCTTGGACACCACGGCGTCGAGTTCCATGAACGGGCAGCATTCGAGGCTGAGTTCACCGTCGGTGATGGCCGCGGCCATCATGTAGGTGGCCGCCTCGATGCGGTCGGGCATGACGCTGTAGGAACCGCCTCCGAGTTGGGGAACGCCCTCTATGGTGATGATCGACGTGCCGTGGCCGGAGATTTTCGCGCCCATGGCGATGAGGAAATCGGCCAGATCGGCCACTTCCGGTTCGCGGGCGGCGTTTTCGAGCACCGTCGTGCCTTCGGCCAGGCTTGCGGCCATAAGCAGGTTTTCGGTGCCGCCGACGGTGGGGAAGTCGAAGACGATATGCGCGCCGGTGAGCTTGTCGCAGCGCCCCTCGATGTAGCCGGCCTCCAGGTTGAAGGTCGCGCCCATCTTTTCCAGGGCGGTCAGGTGCAAATTGACGGGCCGCGCGCCGATGGCGCAGCCGCCGGGCAGCGCCACCCGGGCTTGTCCGACCCTGGCCAGCAGCGGGCCAAGGACCAGCACCGAGGCGCGCATGGTGCGCACCAGATCGTAGGGGGCTTCGGGATTGAGCTTTTGGCTCGGTTCCAGGCTGACCGTGTTGCCGTCGAAGGTGGACGGGCAGCCGAGCATGTCGAGGAGTCGCAGCGTGGTGTGGATGTCGCGCAGCCTAGGCACGTTTTCGATGATCGTCGGCCGGGTGAGCAGGGGCGCGGCGAGGAGGATGGGCAAGGCCGCGTTTTTCGAGCCGCTGATGCGCACGGTGCCGTGCAGGGGCTTGCCGCCCCGGATAAGCAGTTTGTCCATGTATGGGATCCTTGGCTGAATTGCGTGGTACTGGCAAGAGCGATGGCGCGCTTGCGCCGGGGACGATACCCCGGGGAAAAGATATGGGCAAGGGAATCAAAAAGATGTTGACGGGACGGTGGGGAGGGGCTAATGAAACCGTTCTCCAGTCGATGGTGGCTGTAGCTCAGTTGGTAGAGTCCCAGGTTGTGGCCCTGGTTGCCGTGGGTTCGAGTCCCACCAGTCACCCCATCAAATTTTCGAAAAGGCCCGGCTTTTTGCCGGGCCTTTTGTTTTTGCTCTCTTGACGCGCGGTGAGGCGGTAGGGGGAGGGAAGCGCTTTGCCGGGCGACAGGCGCGTCCGGAGCGGGTCCGTGGAGGGCGCGAAACCCGCTCTGGCGCGCTGGGGGGGATCAGTCTCCGGAGCGGGGCCCTTACATGAGCCTGTCGGCGATGGCGGCGGCGGCGCGGCGGCCGGCCCCCATGGCCGAGATGACCGTGGCCGCGCCGGTCACGATGTCGCCTCCGGCAAAGACGTTGGGGATGCTCGTTTCGCCCGTTTCCTCGTCGATGACGATATAGCCCCGGGTATTGGCCGCCAGTCCCGGCGTGACGCGCGGCAGCAGCGGGTTGGCCCGGGTGCCCACGGCCACGATGGCCATATCCGCCGGGAGTTCGCAGTACTCGCCCTCGCAGGCCAGCGGCCGGCAGCGCCCGGAATCGTCGGGTTCGCCCAGGCGCATCTTCTGCAGGACCACCGAGACCAACCGGCCGTTGCCGTCGCTGTTGAAGGAAAGGGGGCTGTGCAGGCAGAAAAGCTCCACGCCTTCCTCCTTGGCGTGGTGCAGTTCCTCGCGCCGGGCCGGCATCTCGTTTTCCGTGCGCCGGTAGACGATGGCCACGCGCTCTGCCCCCATGCGCCGGGCGGTGCGGGCCGAGTCCAGGGCCACGTTGCCCGCGCCGAAGACCACCACCTGCTTGCCCGGATGGACCGGCGTGTCCCATTCCGGGAAAGCGTAGGCCCGGCCCAGGTTGACGCGTGTCAGGTATTCGTTGGCCGAGCACACGCCGATGGCGTTTTCCCCGGGGATGCCCAGAAACACGGGCAGCCCCGCCCCCACGCCGAGGAACACGGCCTTGTAGCCGCGCTCCAGCAGTTCGTCGATGCCGATGGTCCGGCCGCCCACCCAGTTGGTGTAAAAGCGCACGCCAAGCCCCTGCATGGCCTCGACTTCGCGCCGCACCACGGCTTTGGGCAGGCGGAACTCCGGAATGCCGTAGACCAGCACGCCCCCGGGCTCGTGCAGGGCCTCGTAGACGTCGACGCCGATGCCCTTGGCGGCCAGCGTCCCGGCCACGGTGAGGCTTGACGGGCCGGCCCCGATGCAGGCCACGCGCGTGTCCTCGAGTCCCGGAGGGCAGGCGGGCGCGCCGGTCAGCTCCTCGCAGGCGTCGTCGGCCATGAACGTGTCGGCCACAAAGCGCTCGAGCCGGCCGATGGCCACGGGTTCGCCCTTTTTGCCCAGGATGCAGCGGGACTCGCACTGGCTTTCCTGGGGGCAGACCCGGCCGCACACCGCCGGCAGGGAGTTGGTCTTGCGGATGACGGCGTAGGCCCCGCCGGTATCGCCCGCGCGCAGGGCGGCGATGAACCCCGGGATGTCGATGCCGACCGGGCAGCCCGCGACGCAGGCCGGCTTTTTACACGCCAGGCAGCGCCCGGCCTCGATCATGGCCATTTCCCGTGTGTAGCCCAGGGCCACTTCCTCGAAGTTGGTCACGCGCACGCGCGGCGGCTGCTCGGGCATGGCCGTGCGCGGCGTCTTTTTCCTTTTGCCCTCAGTTGGCGCAGCGGCAGACATGATTTTTCCTATACTCCTCGTAAGACTGGCGTTCCATGGATTTGAAGGCTCCCAGACGCTGGGACAGCTCCCGGAAATCCACCAGGTTGCCGTCGAATTCCGGGCCGTCCACGCAGGCGAAAAGCGTCTCCCCGCCGACGTTGACCCGGCAGGCCCCGCACATGCCGATGCCGTCGAGCATGATGGAATTGAGGCTGACCAGGCAGGGAACCGTGAACCGCGCCGCCACGTCGGAAACAGCGGACATCATGGGCACCGGCCCCACGGCCAGCACCTCGGCCACGCCCTTGCCGGATTCCTCCAGCACGTCCGTAAGAATGTCCGTCACCAGGCCTTGCCTGCCCCGCGAGCCGTCGTTGGTGGACACGAGCACCTCGTCGCAAACTTTTGCCAGTTCCTCCTCGAAGAGCAGCAGGTCCTTGTTGCGCGCGCCGATGATGCCGACCACGCGGTTGCCGGCCTTGCTGTGCCCTTTGGCGATGTGGTGCATGGCGGCGATGCCCGTGCCGCCGCCGACGCAGACCACCGTGCCGTCCTGCTTACCGATGTCGGTGGGTTTGCCGAGGGGGCCGCACAGGTCGAGAATGGCCTCGCCCTGCTCCAGGGTGTCGAGCTGGGCGGTGGTCTTGCCGAGGACCAGATAGACCAGGGTGATGGTGCCGGCTGAAGCGTCGGCGTCGGCAATGGTGAGCGGAATGCGCTCCCCTTGGGGGCAGACCCGCAGGATGACGAAATTGCCGGGCCTGGCCTTGGCCGCGATCTGCGGGGCCTCGATGACCAGTTCGCTGGTCTGGCCCGGGATGAGGCGGCGTTTGCGGATGATGGTATTGGTCATGGAAAGCGTGCTCCTTGGCGATTGCGGGAAGCATCCCGCTTTGACGTCGTCAGCGCGGCCGGCGTTTGGCCGCAAGCTTGTTGAGTCCGGCGATGAACCCTTCAGGGTCGGCCACATCGCGCAGTTCGAGCAGCCTGCCGAGGCTCTGGGTGTAGTCTCCGGAGCAGGTGTAGGGCGAAACCCCCTTGGCGATGCAGTAGGCGATGACGCCAGGGATATCCAAGATGGCTTCGGCCGGGGTGTTCCTGGTGATCATGACTGCCTCCTTCGGGTTTTCTCGCGCGGCCGGCGGCGGCCGTGACGGTCCCTGGCCGCCGCCTGTCCGGGCTTTTTTTAGTACAGACCGATCTTATCCTCGGAGAGACTGATGAAGATGTTCTTGTTCTGGGTGTAGTGGTCGAGCATCATGCTGTGGTTTTCCCGGCCGATGCCCGATTTCTTGTAGCCGCCAAAGGGGGCGTGGGCGGGCAGGATATTGTAGGTGTTGACCCACATGCGCCCCGTTTCGACGCCCCGGGCCACGCGCAGAGCCCGGTTGATGTCCTTGGTCCAGACCGCGCCGCCAAGGCCGTATTCGTTGTCGTTGGCCATGGCCACGACCTCGTCCTCGTCCTTGAACTTGATGGCGCAGACCACGGGACCGAAGATCTCCTCCCGGGCCACCCGCATGTCGTTGGTCACGCCGGCCAGAAGCGTGGGCCGCATGAACGCGCCCTTGCCGAGCTTGCCGTTGATGCGCTCGCCGCCGACGGCCACCTTGGCTCCCTCGTCCTTGCCCACCTGGACATAGGCCAGGATCTTTTCCAGTTGGCGTTCGTTGATTTGCGAACCCATCTGGGTGTCCGGCTCCCAGGGCAGCCCGACCGTGACCTTGGAAAAGGCCTCGGCCGCTTTTTCGACGAAGGCGTCATAGATATCCTCATGGATGAACGCCCGTGAACCGGCGCAGCAGACCTGGCCCTGGTTCAGCAGGATGCCGAGCTGGATGCCCTCGATGGCCTTTTCCATGGGCGCGTCGGGAAAGAAGATGTTGGCCGACTTGCCGCCGAGTTCCAGGGTGCTCGGGATCAGGCGTTTGGAAGCTGACTCGGCCACGGTGTAGCCGACCTCGGTGGAGCCGGTAAACGCCAGCTTGGTGAAGCCGTCATGCTCCAGCATGGCGTTGCCGGCGAGCGAGCCCTTGCCGGTGATGACGTTGACCACGCCGGCGGGCAGCGCCTGCTCCATGATCTTGGCCAGTTCGAGCAGGGACAGCGAGGTCTCGATGGAGGGCTTGATGACCACGCAGTCGCCGGCGGCCAAGGCCGGGGAGATCTTCCAGGCGGCCATGAGCAGGGGGAAGTTCCAGGGGATGATCTGGCCGACCACGCCGATGGGCTCGCGCAGGATGATGCTCATGGTCTGGTCGTCGATCATGGCGGCCCGGCCTTCTTCGGTACGCACCACCGAGGCGAAGTAGCGGAAGTGGTCCGAGGACAGCGGCACGTCGATGTTCTTGGTCTCGCGGATGGGCTTGCCGTTGTCGCAGGTTTCCACCATGGCCAGGTGGTCGGCATTTGCGTCGATGAGGTCGGCGATCTTGTTGAGCATGGCGGCGCGTTCCTGGGGGCTGGTCTTTTTCCAGGCCGGGAAGGCGTCCCAGGCGGCGGCCACGGCCATGTCCACGTCGTCGGGACAGGCATTGGCGCAGGTGGCCAGGGTTTCGCCGTTGGCCGGGTTGGTGGCCTCGAACGTCTTGCCGCAGCTGCTTTCGACCCATTTCCCGTTGATGAAGAGCTTGTAAGTATCGTCGAGCTTGGGCTTCATGGACCGGACTCCTTTGCGATGTTTACCGGCGCGGGCGACAACAAAGACCACGCACGCCGGCGGATGCGGTGCGAGAGGGCGGTGGCGGGTGCTTGAAGCCCGCCGCCTGGGCGAACCGTAGAACTGGGACGTCAGGCGACGTCGGGGGCGGGAAACGGGGGGTCGAGGCCGGTGCGGCGACTCTTGGGCCGCCTGACCGACGCGTGCGGCAAGGCCATGCGTTCCTCCTTTTCGCGAACGTCCGGTCGTGGACATCCCTGCGGAGGCTTGGCCTTGGGCGGGCAAGAAGCGGGGTGTCTGGACCGTTATGCTAAAAATAGCAACTACCGGTCCAAAATTATTCTTCAGGAATTGCTTTATGTTGTGTTTAGGCTCGTTCCGAGCATGGCCTGGATGCGGTGCGGAAGGAGCCGGCGGCGGCCTGGGACTCGAGCGAATTTTCGACTTTTTTGTTATGTCAAATTAAACATAACAGAAGGTTACGGTAACGCGTAAAAACTACCCTACACTAGGAAGATTTGAGTCAAAAGTCACCAGTTTATTGTGGCGATTTGCAATAGCAAAATACGTCCTTGATGGCGAAATATGCGTTTTATTAGTAAAAACAAGTAATTATATTAATAAGCAAAAAAGAGTCCGAAGACAAGAAATGTTTCATTTGGGTTGCCCGGACCGCCCTCGAGGCCTTGAAGTTCCTTTCCCACGCGCGAACCAGTGGGGAGAGTCCGCGTGGCCGCGGGAAAACGGAAAGCCGTGGCGAACGACCCGGGAATGCATATTAAGAAGGGGTTCCCGCTGCTTCCGGATGGTTCCTGGCCGATGCCGTGGCATTTTCCTTTGAACGAGACGATGACCGTGCGGTGCGGGCCTCGAAATCGCAGGCCGTTTCGCTCGGAACAAGGCCCTGGTCCAGGGATACTGCAAACGAAACCAGGGGATTGTATTCGAGAATGCGGATTTTCGTGCCCACCCGGGCCGAATGGAAGAAAAGCGCCTTTCCGTCGTAGACCTAGGGCCTGTTCACAATAGTCAAATTATTATCGCGCGGCGTCCCCGGTGAAATACCCGCAGGGCGATTCATACCGTTACGAACAGGCGCGACAATTTCGTAGGATGCTTCCGACCGGAGGCGCGTCGTTGCACAGTGTCCGGGGATCGCCGGCATCGGACCTGTTTCGTCCGACTCCGTAACAGGATAGGATGCCGACCGGGCGAATATAACGCTTTTGGACAGGCCATGAAACGCATCTCTTACCATGTCGGCCGCTACGTCAGCCACAAACGGGCCGGTGAGGATTATATCGCCGCGCTGGCGAGCGTGGGGATAGGCTGCGTCGCCGATCCCGAGACGGCCGACGTGCTGATCCTGCACGACGAACCCATGGCCCTGGCCGAGATCATCCCGCGTTACGGCGACAAATACCGCATCGCCTATTCGGTTTGGGAAACGGACAGGCTCTGCGATGCTTACGTGCAAGCGCTTCGCGGCGTGGACCGGGTCTGGACCTGTTCGCCTTTTTCGGCGGCCGCCTTTGCCAAGGCCGGTTTCGCCGTGGATGTCGTGCCGCATGTGGTGCGCGTCGAGCCGCCGACGGCGGACGACCTCGACGACATCAAGGCGAGGATCGCCTACGACCCGGACACGTTCTACTTTTATACCATCGTCGATTCGGTCAATCCCCGCAAAAACCTGGAAGCCTTGCTGCAAACGTTCGTCGCCACGTTCGCCAAAATGGAAAAGGTGAAGCTGATCGTCAAACAGTACAGGAATGCCTGGGATCTCGCCGGACTGCCCCATATCGTCAGCCTGGATGCCTTTCTTCCTCGTGGAGGGATGGCGGCGCTCCATACCTTGCTCGATTGCTATGTCAGCGCGCACCGCGCCGAGGCCTGGGGGCTGTCGCTTTCCGACGCCATGTATTGCGGTAAGCCGGTCATTGCCACCGGCTTTTCCGGCAACATGTTCTACATGAACCGGGAAAACAGCTTTCCGGCGGATTACAATCTGGTGCCGGTTTCCGAGCGGATGTGCGGGTGCATCCCGCTGTATACCCGGGACATGCTGTGGGCGGAGATCGACCGGCGCCATCTCGCCTATCTGCTGCGCAAGGTGCTGCGGCGCAAGTATGCCCCAGGCCTCCCGGTCCGGGCCCGACAGGACATGGAGCGATTCGGTCCCCTCCCCATCGGGGAGCGCATGCGCGAGTTGCTCGAGGGCGTCTGAGCCGGCCGAGGCCTTTCCTCCTTGGGGGCGTTGGACGCTATGGCCGACGCCGGGGCACTGTTTCCGGGCGCGCCGCAGTGACCGGCACGGGCGTTTTTTTTTCGCCTCCCGTTTCCCTTTTCTCCCGCTTTCATCGTGTATTGCCGCGTCAATTGAGGTGATTATGCTGTTTGGCGTAATGGCCAAGTTTCTTCTTGCCAATTCCTTGGCGGGCCTTTATTTTTCTTCTTGGCAAAATTACCAATAACAGCGTTGCCACGGACAGAAAAGAATTACGGATGTGTCCAGGAAGAGCGAAAGCCGCGGCAGCGGCGTGTTTCTTGTGGGATATGTGTGCAACGCACGGTTGTAACCAAGGAGGTCGTCATGCGGTTTCTGGCCCAGTTGTTCCCGGAGTTCGCCGCGTCCCTGGATGCCCAGGACGCGCTTTATGCCGAGAAGCGGCTCATCGACGAAAAGACGTATCAGTTCATCTGCTTCGCCCTTTCCATCAAGGCCCGGTCCAAACCCTGCGTGCTCAAGCACTTCAAGGGGGCCCTCGAGGCCGGGGCGAGCTTGCAGGAGCTGGCCTACATCCTGGCCTTGGTCATGCGCGAGGCGGCCGGGGCCGACGACTGCTGGACCCACGACGTGCTCGGCGACGTGGCCGACATCGTGGCCGGCAACATTGACTGCGCCTGCAAGAAATAGGGCGCGCGGAGGAATAAACGATGTTGATTCAAGTGCTCGGCACGGGCTGCGCCAAGTGCAAGGAGCTGGAAAAGCTGGTGCGGGAGACGGTCGCGGAGAAGGGGAGCGACGCGCAGGTCGAAAAGGTCACGGACATCAAGCAGATCGCCATGATGGGCGTTTTCACCACTCCGGCGGTGGTTGTCGACGGGGTGATCAAGTCCGTGGGGTCGATTCCGCCGAAAGCGGATATCGCGGCCTGGATTTCCTGATTATTCGGTGCGGAGTCAGGGGAGGCTAGGCCTCCCCTGGCACTTTTATTCCACGCCCAAAAGCGCCTGGGCGAAGTCCTGTCCCACGAAGGGCCGCAGGTCCTCCATCTTTTCCCCAAGTCCCACGTAGGTGATGGGCACGCCGAAGGACAGCGCGATGCCGACCACCACCCCGCCCTTGGCCGTGCCGTCGAGTTTGGTCAGGATGATTTCGTCCACGCCCGCCGCTTCGTTGAAAAGCTTGGTCTGGGACAGGGCGTTCTGGCCGGTGGTGGCGTCGAGCACGAGCACCGAGCGGTGGGGCGCGCCGGTGTGTTTCTTGGCCACGACCCGGCGGATTTTGCGCAGTTCTTCCATGAGGTTGGTCTTGGTGTGCAGCCGGCCGGCGGTGTCGAGGTAGAGCACGTCGAAGCCCTCGGTCAGCGCCTTGTCCATGGCCTCGAAGGCCACCGCCGCCGGGTCGGCATTCTCGCCCTTGGTGTAAAAGCTCGCCCCGACCCGGTCGGCCCAGATTTTGAGCTGTTCGATGGCCGCGGCCCGGAAGGTGTCGCCGGCGGCGATGAGCACCTTCTTGCCCCGCATGATGTCGCGGTGGGCCAGCTTGGCGATGGTGGTGGTCTTGCCCACGCCGTTGACGCCGATCATCATGACCACTTCCGGCGGATTGATGGCCTTGATGGTCTTTTGGGGCCGGAAGATCTCGGCCAGCTCCTCGCGCAGGATGTCCTTGAATACGGCCGGATCGGTGGTGCCGCGTTTTCTGACCTTCTCGCGCAGGTTGTCCATGAGCTTGGCCGCCGGCTCGTAGCCGACATCGGCCATGATGAGGATTTCCTCGAGTTCCTCCCAAAACGCCTCGTCGATAACGGTATGGCTGCCGAGAAGTCCGTCGATGCGCTTGACGATCTGATCCTTGGTCTTGGCCAGCCCTTCGGAGAGCTTGAGGAAAAGCCGGTTGCGCTCGTCCTCCTCGTCTTCGAGGTCCAGGGCCAGGGCCAGGCGGTATTGCAGTTCCGAGCGGAAAAGCTCCACCTCGTCGTATTCCATGAGCGCGAGCCAGTCAGCGAACTTGGCCACAAAGGCGTCGGCCTCGTCGGCCGGGGCTTGCAAGCTCGCAAACAGAAACCGCAGCCGGTCCCAAAGGCCCGGTCCGGGCTCGGTGACGCCGGCAAGAAGGATGTCGAGCCAGGCCGAGAGCTTGGGTTCGGCCTGGCGCAGCTCGATCACCAGCGCGTCGCGCCAGGGCGCATTTTCTCCCGAAACAGCCGAAGCCGCGGGCATGGCTGCGGCCGGTTTGGTCGCCGGGGCCGCTGCTTCAGGCGCGGCCGGTTGCGCCGGCGGCGTGGCGGGGGTCGGCTCGGGTTCGATCACCGGTTGCCCGGGCTCGGCGTCCGCCTCGGAGGCTGCGGCTTCGAAGGGTGCGGTCGGCGCTATGGAAACGACGGGCGCGGCTTCGGGTTCCGGTTGCGCCGGTTTTTCGGCCGTGGCGGCGATGGGCTCGGGAACCTGTTGCTCCGGCGTGACGACCCGGTCTGTTGGCGCGGGGCCTTCAGGCTCCGGCGCGGCGGCGGGCGCTTCGGCTTCTTCAGGGGAAGGGACGGCGGCGGTCGGCGATTCCTCTTCCGTCTTCCAGATTTTTTTGATCTTCGAAAAAAAACCCATCAACCCATCCTTGTGTTCGGGTAAAAATCGTTGCGGCGGGAGCGCGCAAGGCCGCGCGCGGCTTCAAGGTATAGCCGGGCGCAGGGCTGGGCGCAACCGCTCCGGGACGGAACGCTCGCGCGGCGGTTGTGGTCGGTTGTCGCCTTGTGGCAAAAGACCCGCATGCGGGGGGCGCGCGACGCGTCCCCGGAAAGGAGTCTGTCGCAATGAAACCGGAAGAGGGAAGCGCACCGGTCACGATGCTTGCGCAACGGTGCTTCGAGGCGGCCATGCTGGCCGAGGTGTATGCCGTGCTGGTGGAGCGCTGCGGCAAGGAAACAGCCCTGGGCGTCATCGAGGAGACCGTGGAACGGGCGGCCCTGGAGGCGGGGAAACGCTTCGCCGCCAAAGCCCCGGACGGGCCGAGCCTTACGCATTTCGCGGCCGTCACCGACATGTGGCGGGCCGGCGGGGCGCTGACCATCGAAAATGTGCGCCGTGAGCCGGACAGGCTTTCCTTTGACGTGACCCGTTGCCGCTACGCCGAGCGCTACCGCGAGATGGGGCTGCCCGAGGAACTCGTCACGCGCATCTCCTGCCTGCGCGACGGCGCGTTCGTGGCCGGCTACTGTGACAAATTACGGCTCACCCGCCCCGGCACCATTGCCTCCGGCGCGGACCGCTGTCCCTTCACCTTTATCTGGGAAAAACGATGAGCATGCGCCGCACCACCGTCCAGGCGGCCCTGCAAGGTGTCGGCAGCGGTGCCGAGGCGCGCGTCATGGGCTGGGTGCGCACCCGCCGCGATGCCAAGGGCTTTTCCTTTTTGGAGATTAACGACGGTTCCTGCCTGACCAACCTGCAAGCGATCGTGGACGACGGCGCGCAAGGCGCGGCGCTTCTCAAGGAACTCGGCACGGGCGCGGCTGTGGCCGTCACAGGCGAACTGGTGCCCTCGCCCGGCAAGGGGCAGCGCTTCGAACTGCGGGCGACAAAGCTGGAACTGCTCGGCCCGGCCGACTCCGAGACCTATCCGCTCCAGAAAAAGCGCCATTCCGACGAGTTCCTGCGCACCATCGCCCATCTGCGCCCCCGCACCAACAAGTACGGGGCCATGCTGCGCCTGCGCTCGGCCCTGGGGCAGGCCGTGCACGCCTTTTTCGCCGCGCGCGGCTTCGCCTGGGTCCAGACGCCGATCATCACCGGCTCGGACTGCGAGGGCGCGGGCGAAATGTTTCGGGTCACGGCGCTTTCCGACGCCGAATCCTGTCTGCCGCCCGGGGAACGGGCCTCCCGGGATTTTTTCGCCAAGGATGCCTATCTCACCGTTTCGGGTCAGCTTTCGGCCGAACCGCTGGCCCTGGCCTTGGGCAAGGTCTACACCTTCGGCCCCACCTTCCGGGCCGAGCACTCCGATACCTCGCGCCACGCCGCCGAATTCTGGATGCTCGAGCCGGAGATGGCCTTTGCCGACCTGGAAGACGACATGGACCTGGGCGAGGCGCTGCTCAAGCACCTGGTCGGGGTGGCTGTTCACGACTGCGCCGAGGACTTCGCACTCTTCGCCAAATACGTGGACCCGTCCCTTCCCGACACATTGGGGGCGATTCTCGAACGGCCCTTCGTGCGCCTGCCCTACGCCGAGGCTGTGGAGATTTTGTCCAAGGCCGGGGAGACGTTCCAGTTCCCGGTCGGGTTCGGCTGCGACCTGCAAAGCGAGCACGAGCGGTATCTGACCGAGCGCCATTTCAAGCGCCCGGTGGTGCTCTACGACTATCCCAAGGAAATCAAGGCGTTTTATATGCGCCAAAACGACGACGGGAAGACGGTCGCGGCCATGGACGTGCTGGTCCCGGGCATCGGCGAGATCATCGGCGGCAGCGCCCGCGAGGAGCGCCTGGACGTGCTGACCGGGCGCATCCGCGAGTTGTCGCTGCCCATGGAGAACTACTGGTGGTATCTGGATACGCGTCGTTTCGGCACCGTGCCCCACGCCGGTTTCGGCCTCGGTTTCGAGCGGCTGGTCATGCTCGTTACCGGCATCGGCAACATCCGCGACGTCACGGCTTTTGCCCGCACCTGGCGGCATCTGGAGTTTTAACGCCGCAGTCATCCACTGCGGCCGGAGAGCGGACTTTCGCGGTGGCCATCGTGGTCGGCGTTTCGGCTTGGGCGGCGTCGCAACCGGGCAGGAGCACGTAAAAAACGCTGCCCTGGCCGAGTTGCGACTCGGCCCAGATCCGGCCGCCGTAATGGCGCACGATTTGCCGGCAGATGGCCAGGCCAAGCCCCGTCCCTTTGGTCGTTTCCCCCATGGTGTCGCTGCGGCCGACTTGGTGGAACTTGCCGAAAATAGCTTCCAGTTCCCCGGGCGGAATGCCGATGCCCGAATCGGCGATGGCGAGCTCGACCGCCTCCCCCTCGCGCCGGACGGTCATGCGCACCGTGCCCTCCCGGGTGAATTTCACCGCGTTTTGCAGCAGGTTGGTTACGACCTGAATGAGCTGGTCCGGGTCCATGCGGACTTCCGGGACGTCCTCGTTCATTTCGAGGACAAAGGTGATTTCCGGACGCTGGGACAGGAGCCCCTTGATGCTGTTTGCGGCTTTCCCAAGCACTTCCAACGGGTTGAAGCGCGTGTCACGCCAATGCATGTTGCCGGATTCGATGCGGTTGAGGTCCAGGACGTCGTTAATAAGGCGCGTGAGACGTTCGGCTTCGCCGTAGACCACGGCCAGGTTGGAGGCTATGCGCCGTCCCTTGGCTTCCAGTGCCGGGACACCCGTGGCCAGGGGCAGGAACTGGTCGTTGAAGTCGCGGCCGATCAGCTTGGCAAACCCCAGAATGGAAGTCAGCGGGGTGCGCAGTTCGTGGGATACGGTGGACAAAAAGGCCGATTTGAGGCGATCGAGCTCGCTTAAACGAATGTTGGCCTCGGCCAGTTCCAGGGCCTGGAGGCGCAGGTCGCGGGTTCGTTCCTCCACCTCGGCCTCAAGGCGGTGGCTGCTTTCGGCCAGTTCCTCTTCGATCTTTTTCCTGGCCGTGATGTCCGTGAACATGCCGAGCGCGCCGATATAGCGACCCGAGCCGTCGTAGAGGGGACTGGCCGATACCATGACCCAAAGCACCGCGCCCGTTACGGCCCGAAGCTCGTGTTCGAACACCGTGGTTTGTCCCTGGCGCAGTTTGTCCAGATGCGCGCGGACGGTGGGGAGGGATTTTTCCGTCAGAAAGGGCTCCACCAAACTGCCGGGCATTTCTTCCGCCGAACAGCCGAGCATGGCGGCCATGCGCCGGTTGACGAAGGCCGTTTTGTCGGCCGCATCCAGCACCCAGACGCCTTCGTTGGCCGTTTCCACGATGCGGCGGAATTTTTCCTCGCTCTCCCGCAAAGCCAGGTCGGCCCGCTGGTTGTCCGTGATGTCCCGGATGACCTCTATGCCTCCGGTGATCCGGCCCGTATCGTCGCGCAGGGCAACGGCCTTGGCCCAGATATGGCGGGGGCCACGGGGCAGGGTGGCCACGGAGACTTCGGCGATGATGGAATCCACGTTCTTGTCCGCCACGACGTACCGTGCATCCGGCTGGCCCACGGCGCCCCGGGCATAATCGATCAAAAGCGGCGTGGGGGCCCCGTAAAACGGCTCCCCATATTCGAAACGCGACTTGCCGAGCATGTCCACAGCCGCGATCCCGGTGAGCTTTTCCATGGCCTTGTTCCAGAAAACCACGGAACCTTGCGCGTTGACGACCATGGTCGGATCTGGAAGGAAGTCGATGAGGTCGGCCAGATTACGGTCGCGCGTTTTGAGTTCCGCCTGGGCCTGGCGCAGATCGTCAATAAGAAGTGACTGCTGGTGGTTGCGCAAGGCCATGGCGGAAAGGTGCTCGGCAAAGCAGTACAGGGCCGTGCATACTTTGCCGAACCGTTCCCGGGACATGCGGGGCACTTTCTCGAGGGCCCGCCGAAAGGCGTCCTCGTCGGCGCCTATTTCCCGGGCATAGGCCATGCCGGCCGCGGCATCGAAGGACTCGTCGGCCACTTGGCCGATAAACCAGGTGGCGATGTGGCGTTTGCCGAAAAAAATGGGCGTCGCGCCGTCGAGCAACCCGCCGCTCAGGCATTTGGCCACAGCCGGACCCTGCGGACAGGCCTCTCCGAGCGATCTGTCCGAGCGGGCGCAGTTGGCCGATCCCAACGGCGTTTCTCGGATAATGTCGCGGCACAACGCTGTAAAATTGCTTGGTTTTGTTAGAAAATGCCCCTCAGGGGTGGTGATGACGGAGGCGACATCGGCTGCTGCGGCAAAGGCGTCCTGGATGCGCTGGATATCCTCCAGGGAGAAGATGTCCTCGAAACGGGGCGCCTCGGGGAAACATCCCGACGATTGGCCGGGTGCGTGGGCTGTACTTTCTTCCTCGCCGAATTGTTCCGAGGGCGTGTCGGTGGGCCTGTCGCTTTGCATATCTCCTCAAGAGCCTTCATGGTTTTTTATCACTATAAGCCAACGCGGCTTTTTTTTTCAACAACTATTTCCGCTGACAAAGGGCCTCCTTTTTTTGCGGGGCGTGGAGTGACGGGCAGGCCGATTCAAGTTGACCCAGATCTATGCTGTGCGCATGACGGCATAAAGCGTTTCTACCTGACTGCCATGATGCAAAAAGCGGGCAGTATGAATGTTGGTCGCTGGTGCGTTTGTGGTTGCTTTGGTCGAGGTTCGCTCTACGGATGACGATATTTCGTCAGCTTGCGTCGGGCTTTCGTGCCCGTGATTCTGCTTTATTGCAAAAGCAAAGTGATTGTCCGCGGCCTCCACCCAAGGCGCTGCCGCCAGCCATCCTCCCGACCAGGAAGTGCTAGACTGCTGTATCAAAGATGTTTATTGAAAAATAGGCGATACTAAAGCTGGGCTGAGGTTTCCTCTCCGACCCGGAAAGATGGTTCCGTGATGTGTAGCATTGAGCTCAAGTGTGCTCGCTTGGGCAGGGTGGGGATCGTTGTCCGTTTGCCAACGTGTTGTCGAGTATGTTTATGAAATAATCTATGTATCGTGCAAATATCCTTATAGTATGTTCGGACGTCGTTGATCTGGCGGCGATGACTGCAGTTTTGTCCAGTGATCACAACGTGGTAGCTGTTCACACTGTCAAAGAGGCCAGTTTCCCCCAATTTCGACCATTCCGGCCTGAGCTTGGTTTTATCGAAGTCGGTACAGATGCCGAAGCCTCTGTTTCCAATATTCTCGAATTGGGAAAAGACGGCATGCACATTGTCGTGCTGTTTCGACCTCCCTGTCCGCAACCTGTTGTCGAGGCTGTTGCGAACGGAAAAATTCATGGACTGTGCCGTATTCCAGTTGATCTGGAGCTTTTTATACTGCAGGCGCGCACTATTATCGGGCAATTAGCCAAAAAAAGCGAACAGTCAGGCGGCCAGCGTCGCATCCTGACGCGCGAAGAGGTGGCGTACCTTCTGGGGGCCGATAAGTGGAAGGGGAAGTCTTGACTGCCGCATCGGCTCCCAAAACGTTTTTTTAGTGGAAACGATTCGACCCAAAGGGGCGGTGTTCAGCATCCGTTGCGACACATTACGCATCCATCCTTCAAGCCATGGGTTTGGTCATATCAATCTTGTACCGCTTGATCTGAGTCCAAATTGTTGTCCGCGAAATTCCAAGCACTCGCGCCGCCTCGGATTGATTGCCCTTTGCCGCATGAAGCGCCTGTATCAACCGTTCCTTTTTAATCTGGTCCATATCTTTCTGCTGCGTTGGAATTGGGCGCGGATTGGCCTCGCCCGCCTTGGTGAGGATTTCCTGCGGCAGGTCGCCCGGTTCAAGCATATCCCCCCGACAGGCAATAACGGCGTACTCAAAAGCGCTTTTGAGTTCCCGGACATTCCCCGGCCAATGATAACCGGTCAAAAGATCCATGGTGTCCCTGGTGATGCCTTGGATCTTTTTCTCGCCGCGCAGTTTGATCCTGCGGAAAAACGCGTCCGCCAAAAGCGGAATGTCTTCCTTGCGCTCCCGAAGCGCGGGCAGGCGGATGGGGATGACATTGATCCTATAGTAAAAGTCCTGGCGAAAGGCTCCTTCTTCAATACGCGCCGGCAGGTCCCTGTTTGTCGCGGAAATGATTCTGGCCTGGACCGGGATAGGCTTGTTGTCCCCGACCCGTTCGATGACCCTGTCCTCCAAAACGCGCAGGAGTTTGACCTGGGTGCCAAGCGGCATGTCGCCGATCTCATCGAGAAAGATATCCCCGTCCTTGGCGATCTCGAACCGGCCGGCCCGATTGCAATGCGCTCCGGTATACGCGCCCTTCACATGGCCGAAGAGTTCACTCTCCAGCAGATATTCGTTTAAGGCCGCGCAGTTGACTTTGACAAAAGGCTTTTTCGCCCGGCTGCTGCCGGCGTGTATGGCGGATGCGACCAACTCCTTTCCGGTGCCGCTTTCCCCGTAGATGATGACCGACGCATCCGATTGCGCCGCATTGGCGATCATGTCGTATACTTTTCGCATGACAGGGGATTGGCCGATGAGCCCATAAAATGTATCCGCCGCGCTCAATTCCTGCCGGTACGACTCCAATTGCGATTCCTTTTCCAGCAAGTCCGTCACGTCGGTCATGGTTTCCACCGCGCCGATGACCGCTCCGTCGCTATCTTTTAACACCGACGCGTTTTTCACGATATGCACGACGGAGCCGTCCTTGCGCGTCAGGGCGCAGCGTTGCTTGCGCAGATGTCCCATCTGAAACATGACGCACCAATAGCATCTCGTGCCGTCACGGACCTTATGACAGGCGTTGCAGTTGAGCACCGTGCACGAAGCCCCAACCAGTTCCTCGCGACCATAGCCGGTGATCTCCTCGAACGCGCTATTGATGGCGATGATCCTGCCCTCGGGATCGACGACCATCACACCGTCCTGGATCGTGTTTACGACCGTTTTCCAATAGTCGTTTATCGAGAACAGGTTCATGACACTCTCCCTGTTAAGCTTCTGAACAAAACACGTGTTCAGAAAAATAACACATGAACAGGTCCGCGCAAGTTTTCAGACACCTCTTGGCACGTTTTGGAAACTCCATTCAAATTTTACCCTATTATTTCATGGTATTATATTTTCTGGCTGACAGCACGCCCAAGAGCTCCGGTTTGGCACACTCGTCGCTATGGCCTTCCCAAGATCGCTGACGGTTCGGGATAGTACGGAGCTTTCCAATGGATCGTGTTGACATGAGGTCTTCGATAACCTGCCTGGCCATTCTGCAAATCGAGGCTATCATGCAGAAATTGCCATATGGAGACTGCATCGAGATCCTATGCGACGACGAAACGCTGATTGAAGAGCTACGACACATCCGCAATGACTTCTCCTATGAACAGATCCATTGCAAGACACAAGGCGATCAGTCCGGCATAGCCTTTATTTTGCGCAAACAACAACCTTTAAAGGAGTTTACCATGTCCGACATCGATCTTTCTACCGTCCAGGTCAGCAGCACCGCCGACGCCAGGGGCAGCGCCTGCCCCGGTCCCCTGCTCGAAGCCAAAAAGGGCATCGGCAAGGTCAAGGTGGGCGAGGTCCTGGAAATCTATTCCAACGACTCCGGCACCCGGACCGATATCCCGGCCTGGGCCAAGAAGGTCGGGCACGAGTACATGGGCATGCTGTCCGCGGATGGCTACGACAAGCATTTCGTGCGCCGCAAGAAGTAGGCGAGGCGGTTATGGCGAGCCAGGCAACCGCGTATGGGCAGGGGAAGATCCTGATTCTGGCGACCGAGAGCTGCGCCTATCCCGGAGCGGATTCCGTGGGCCAGGCGCACGCCTCCTACCCGCCCAACACCTACATCCTCAAGGTGAAGGCCCCGGTGCTTTTCCCGGAGCGGTTCTACCTAGACTGCTTCAAGAAGGGAATAAGCGGCATCATCGTCATGTCCTGCGGCGAGGAGTGTCCCTACGAAGGGGCCTACCAGGCCATGGCCAGGCGTCTGGACGACGTCTACGCCCGCATGAAGGAGCAGGGACTGGACATCCGCCGGCTGCGGCTCACCGCGATCTGCACGGTGTGCAACAGGGCATTCCTTAATGAAGTAAACCAGATGAACCAGATCGTCCAGGAACTGGGGCCGCCGGCCGCGGCCTGACGCGGATCGCCGGAGGACTTCGAGCAACAGGCGAGGCCGCGCGGCCCCGCCTGTCCGGGAGCACGATACATGGACGCGCAACGCGAATACGAGTTCGACGCCGTTGTCATCGGCGGCGGCATTGCCGGGCTGCAATCCGCCCTGGACCTTGCCGACCAGGGATACAAAACAGCCGTGGTGGAAAAAGACGCCTCCATCGGCGGCAAGATGATCCGGCTGTCCAAGGTGTTCCCCACCCTGGACTGCGCCAGCTGCATCACCACGCCCAAGATGGCGGCCGCGGCCCACCACGAGAACATCACGCTTTTCACCTACTGCGACGTCAACCGGATCGAACGCCAGGGTGAGCGCATCGTGGCCTCGCTCACCAACCGGCCCCGCTACGTGGATATGGACAAGTGCATCGGTTGCAGAAAATGCGAATACGCCTGTCCCGTGGTCGTGCCCGATGTCGAGCAAGGGGGCTTTTCCGGCCGCAAGGCCATCCGCATACCCTTTTCCAACGCCATTCCGCAAAAGGCCGTTTTGGACGTCACCCAGTGCATGCTGTGCGGCAAATGCGCCAGTGTCTGCCCCACGGGCGCGATCGTCTACGACCAGCAGCCCGAGGCGTGCCTGATTTCGGCCAAGGCCGCGGTGCTGGCCACGGGCTTCGAGCTCACGCCCATCGCCGACAAGCGGCAATACGGCATGGGCGCGATCCCAAACGTCATCGACGCCATGCAGATGGAGCGCCTGCTCGCCCCGCACGGGCCCTACGGCCGAGTGCTGCGCCCCTCCGACGGCATGATTCCGGATTCCATCGCCTACGTGCAGTGCGCCGGTTCGCGCGACGCCAGCATGGGCGTCGGCTACTGCTCGCGGGTGTGCTGCATGTACGCCATAAAGCAAGCCATGCTGCTTTCGGGTTCCCTGCCCCTGGCGGACATCACCATCTATTACATGGACATCCGGGCCTTCGGCAAAAACTACGAGCAGTTCTACCAAAACGCCAAAGCCATGGGCATCGAGTTCGTCAAGGCCAAAGTCGCTACGCTCGACGCCGGCGAAAACGGCGCGGTGGCGGTGCGCTACGAAGACCAGCTCGGGGACGGCGTGACCAGCCGCGAACACGATCTCGTGGTGCTTTCCTCGGGCATGCTCCCCGGCTGGCAGCCCCAGGGCATCTGCGACGTGGGCCTTGGCGGGGACGGCTTTTTAAAGACCGTCGCGCCCAAGACCCGCCCGTCCGTCACCGACCTGGAAGGCGTGTTCGTGGCCGGGACCGCGGCCGGGCCCAAGGACATCGTGGACACCATCACCGAGGCCGGCGGCGCGGCCATGGAAGCGGCGAAATATCTGACCTCCCTTGGGGCAAGCGCCAAGGCCGAGGCGAAAACGGAGGCTGTCCATGCCTGACGCGAAAAACGACACCCCCATCCCGCAGGCGTCGGATAAGCCGAAAGTCGGCGTCTACATCTGCTACTGCGGCGGCAACATCTCCGACCACGTGGACGTGGAGGAGGTCCGGCGCCGCATGGAGGACACGCCCGGCGTGGCCGTGGCCAGGACGAACATGTTCATGTGTTCCGACCCGGGCCAGGAAAGCATCATGGAGGACCTGCGAAACGGAATCGTCAACCGTGTGGTGGTGGCGTCCTGCGCCCCGAGCCTGCACGAGACCACGTTTCGCGCCGCCATCGAGCGGGCCGGCGGCAACCCATACCAGTACGAGCACGCCAACATCCGCGAACAGGTCAGCTGGGTGCACCACGGCGACGCCGCCACGGACAAGGCCACCCGCCTGATCCGCGCCGCCACGGGCAAGGCGGCCCTTTTAAAACCTCTTGAACCCATCCGCGTGGAAGCCCGCCGCCATGCCCTGGTCATCGGCGGCGGACTGGCCGGCATGCGCGCCGCGCTGGACATGGCCGACCGGGGCATCGAAACGGTCCTGATCGAGAAAACCCCGTACCTCGGCGGCGGCGTGGCCCGGCTCGGACGCCTCGCCCCAAACGGCGAGGACGCCGCCGGCATCGTCGCGGACCTGGCCGCCAGGACGCTGGGGCATCCCGCCGTCACCGTGCACTGCGGCGCGTCCCTGACCGCTTTTGGCGGCTATGTCGGGAAATTCGCCGTCAGCCTGTCCCCGCAACCGAACGGGGAAGCGGCTGACGCGGCCCAAATCCCGGGCACGTTCGTCCAGGGCAAGGGGGTGGCCGGTCCAACCCTGCCCCAAGGCGAGCCGGTGACCCTCGAAACCGGTGTCATCGTCCTGGCCACGGGCTTTTCCTCCTACATGCCGCGAACCGGCGAGTACGGTTTTGGCGAGCACAACGAGGTCATCACTTTGCCCGATCTTATCCGGGAACTCGCCACCAAGGAGCACACGGGCGGCGGCGTGCTGCACCTGGGCGGCCGCCCCATCCGCCGTCTGGCCCTTATCCACTGCGTGGGCAGCCGCCAGATTCCGGGCATTCACGAGGAAGACGAAAGCGGCCACCTCAACGAGCACTGCTCAAGGGTCTGCTGTTCGGCCGCCATCAACGCGGCCAACACCATCCGCGAGGCCTACCCCGAAACAGCCGTGTACGACCTGTACCGGGATATCCGCACCTACGGCCGGGGCCAGGAGGAGATGTACGCCAAGGCATCCGCCAACAAGGTCGTGTTCATGCGCTTTAGCCCCGAGGAAGCGCCCACGGTCGACCGGGCCACGGACAGCGGATTCCCTCTGGCGCTCACCGTCAAGGACGAGCTGACCTTTGGCGAGGAGCTCCAGGTCCCGGTGGATCTGGTCGTCTTGGCCACGGGCCTGGAGCCCGCCCCCATCACCGATCTGGTGAACATGCTCAAGCTGCCCGTGGGCGCGGACCGCTTCCTGCTCGAGGTCCATCCCAAGCTGCGTCCTGTGGAGTTGCCGCTTTCCGGCGTGTTCCTGGCCGGCGCCTGCCAGGCCCCCATGGATGCCGGCGAGGCGGCGAGCGCCGCATCGTCGGCCGCGGTCAAGGCCGCGTCGCTTCTCGGCAAGGGTTATGTGGAACTCGATCCGTTCGTGGCCGAGGTGGACCTTGCCAGGTGCAAGGGCACGGGCGCGTGCGTGTCGGCCTGCCTCAACGAAGGGGCGCTGCGGCTGGTCCCCATGGACGTCGGCGGCGAAACCGTCAACCGGGCCCAGGTGACGCCCGCCCTGTGCCTCGGCTGCGGCGCCTGCGTGGCCGTCTGTCCGGAAAACGCCATCAACATCAACGGTTGGACCCTCAAACAGTACGAGGCGATGGTGGACATGATCGTTTCCGACATCGGCTGTGACTGTGCGGAGGGCGTCGCCGCCGGCGCGCCCGGCCAAACCGCTGTTCCCGCCTAAAAGGAAGGACCCCATGGCACAGGATCGCAAACAAGGCGCGCTGGACAAGGAAGCCATGAAGGCGCTGCGCAATGAACGCAAAGCCTGGGTGGACCCCGCCGCCGCCATCGCCCGGGAAACCCGCAAGGCGCTTGGGGCCGTATCAGAGCGCCTGGCCGCCTCCAGCGCCACGGTCCCGGAAATAGCCGAGGCGACCGGACTGGCTGTGGACAGGACCCTGTGGCTGATTGCCACCATGAAAAAGTTCGGCCAGATCGTTGAAGCGGAAAAAGATGGCTCCTTCTACCGGTACGCCCTGGTTGGCGGCCAGCCCCGGGACGACGAAGCGTAGCCAAGGAGAAGCATCATGGTCACGGTCAATCCCGACTTCGTTAAAAAGCTCGAACAATCCGGCAAGGACGCGGGTGCGGAGTGCTTCAACTGCGGTACCTGCGCCGCCATATGCCCCCTGGTTTCGGAGCATTTCCCCCGGAAAATGATCCGCTATGTCCAGATCGGGGCGGAAGACCTGCTTCTGCAAAACGCCCAGGAACTCTGGCGCTGCCTGCACTGCGGCCTGTGCACCCAGACCTGCCCGCGCGGAGCCAACCCCGGGGAAGTGATCCTCACGCTCAAACGGCATGTCGTGGCCAAGTGGAGGATGTCCTGATGTACGACCCCAAAGCCATCATCGAGATCCTGGCCGACAACGTCAGGAAGACCATGAGCCCCTTCGGCATCCCCAAATCCATGGTCAACACCTGGTGGAAGGACGAACAAGGGCTGGAGAAAGACGGCGAGGCGCTGCTCGTCACCGGCCTGATGTACCAGTTCGTGCCCTTTATCGAGACCGCCACCAAACAGTTGGAGCGCTTCGAGGACACCAAATGGATGGCCTACCTGCCCTATGCCCGGATCGTGCCGCCATGGATTTCCGGCATCGGACTGGCTTTTATGACCCCGGCACAGGCCAAGCGCAAGGCCGCGCAACACGTAAAAAACATCGTCGCGGTGCTGCGCGCCGCCGGAAAGCGTTTCGGCTATCGCCCGGACCTCGACGAATACAGCGGCATCCTGCTCTATGACCTCGGCGACCAGGACAACTTCGTGCGCCATGCCAAGCGCGTGGCCGCGAAACTGCAACAGGCCGGCGTGCGCAGGATCATCACCATCGATCCCCACACCACCTACGCCCTGAAGGTGCTCTACCCCAAATACGTCGGCGCGAGCTTTGAGGTGCGCACCTACTTCGAGGACCTTGCCCTTGCCGGCCAAAACGGCGGAAAAAAGCTCACGCTGCACGACCCCTGCTTTTACGGACGCTACCTGGAGTTGTCGGATGCCCCGCGCCAGACGCTGACCGGGCTTGGTTATCAGTGCGTGGACGTGCGCGAATGCGGCGCGTTCACCAGTTGCTGCGGCGGTCCGGCGGAATCCATTTCCCCCAAGCTCGCCTCCCAAATCGGCTCCCGCCGCCTGGAGTCGCTTGCGGCGACCGAGGCGCAGCTCGTGGCCATGTGTCCCATCTGCCTCAACAACCTTGAGAAAGCCGGCGCCAATGTCGTGGATTTGTCCACGGTCCTGGCAGGAAGCCTCGGGGCCTCGTAAACCGTACGAACCGCAAGGAAGAAACGACCATGTCCGAAAAGCAGGAAAAGATCCTCTACATCGCCACCCATGCCAACGACGACCCCGAAAAGGCGCACCTGCCCTTCGTGCTCGGCAACGCGGCCCTGGCCATGGAAATCAAGGCCACGGTGGTGCTGCAGTCCAACGGCGTCTACCTGGCCAAGAAGGGCTTTGTGGACCACATGGTGTCCGGGGGTGGATTTCCGCCGATCAAGAAACTGATGGAGGACTTCACCAGCCTCGGGGGCGAAATCAAGGTGTGCAAGCCCTGCATCGCGGAGCGCAAGATCGATGAAAGCGACCTCATCGAGGGGGCCGAGACCACGGCCGGCGGAGCCGTCAACATCGCGGCTATCGAAGCCGATGCCGTGTTCGTGTTCTAGTCGCCTGCACTGATGCATCCAGAACGGGGAGGGCGTGGGCTCTCCCCGTTTCTTCACATTCCGAAAACTACTGCCAAGGGAGATTCACATGGAAGACAGCGTGGTGGAGAAACTCGAGCAGCGTATCACACAACTGGAGGAGCGCATCGAAGCGCTCCAGGAGCAAATGCCCAAGGACCAACTCTCCATGGTTGTATTCAGTGGGGATTTGGACCGGGTATTGGCGGCCTTTATTATCGCCACCGGAGCCGCCGCCATGTACGAGCGGGTGGTGGTCTTTGTGACGTTCTGGGGCTCGACGGCCATGCGCGATCCCAACAAGCGCGTGCCCAAGGCGGAATTGACGGCCAAGATGTTCGATCGCATGTTGCCGCGCGGCCCCAAGCAACTGCCCTTGTCGCACATGGACATGTTTGGCATGGGAAGAGCCATGATGCAGGCGGTCATGAAAAAAAAAGGTGTGTTGACACTCGAGCAGTTGATGCAGCAAGCTGCTGATTTCGGCGTGGAGATCGTGCTTTGCGAGATGTCCATGGATGTCATGGGGATTTCCCGGGATGAAATCCGGGATTATCCCAACATCACCGTGGCCGGTGTGGCCAAGTTTCTCCAGGAGGCCGGCCAAAGTTCCGTCACGCTTTTTATTTGATCGTGCGAGAGTGCTGGGGAGGAGAGCGGGCCGCCACCGCTCCAAATAACCATGCGTTTGAAATCAAAGAATACATTGCAAGCAAAAACAAGACGGCGCAGGGCTTTTTCGTGTGACCTTTCCCAACGGATTTCTTCCCTGGAATCGGAAAAATGCCGTTGCGAGAAAGAGTTGGCGGAGTATCGGGCCATCATACATAATGCCGGCGAAGCATTCTTCAGGATGGATGCCAGTCTCAAGATTGTGGAAGTTAATCCGGCCTTCGTCGCCTTGTCGCAACGTGAAGCAAGTGTCTTGTTGGGACGCCATCCCTGGCAGTTTTTCGATGAACTGACACGGCGTTACCTGACCAGGCACCGGCGCAAACTCATCCGGAAGGATCAGCGGCACTTTCGGGCCGGCATCGTTAGGCCGGACGAGACAGTGGTTCCGGTCATGGTTCATGGTTCCACCTTGCGGGATGGCGACGGCGCAATCATCGGTCACTTCGTCCTGTTGACGGATCTCACCGAACATCTTTCCGCCATGGAAATGGCCTTTGCGGTACAAGAGGCCCTTCTCCCCAAGAGCCATCCCGCCATCCCGGGGCTCGATTTGGCGGTCCGCTTCGTCCCCTCCCACGGCGTCAGCGGGGATTATTACGATTATTTCACGGCCAGAGGGGACAAAAGCCGACTGCACATTCTTGTCGGCGATGTAACAGGTCATGGATTGGAAGCAGGGCTCCTCATGGCCACGGCGCGGGGCTTGTTGCGGATGCGGGCAAACAGCCCTGGAACGCTTCTGGATATTGTCAGCGATGTAAACTCGGCCATACATAATGATTTTTCCGAACATGCCCGGTTTATTTCTTTGTTTTATTGTATTCTGGACACATGCGAATGGACGTTGTCCTGGGTGCGCGCCGGGCATGATTCACCGATATTGCGTCGGGACGCGTCGGGAACGCTGGAACGGCTCGGGGGGAAGGGAATACCACTGGGTATCGACCCCGACTATGTTTTCGAAATGCGGACAACGTCGATCCATCCCGGAGATTTGCTCTTTCTCTTCACTGATGGACTGCGTGAGGCGGAAACCAGAACCGCGGCGGGTACCCGGCGGTTCGGTTGGAAGGGTATCGAAGGCGTTCTCAAGGATGTTGGCTCAAGTTCCCCCGCCACCATTATTCGTACCATGTGCCAATCCATGCGGAAGTTCACGCATTATAAGCCGTTAGCGGATGATGTCACAGTCCTTGCCTTAACTCGCCTTCAGGGAGACGGCTCCTGCCAGGGGGATTCTGTGCGCGTGGAATGCTGATAACTTAAAATTTAAGGTGGCTACGGGCTTTGCGGAGCCGTTCAGTATAGACGGCCAGGGCTTCGCGCATTTCCTCGATCCTGGTGACCGGCTGCTCAAACGACCCCGATGCGGTGACAGACTTCTTTGCCGGGGCCATGCCTCGGGAGACACTTCGATTCTCCGGGACTGGAGAACCTTCCCGGTGGATAACCTTTGGATAACCATCTATGGGCTATTTTGGGTCATTTTAGCCGGTGCATGTTATCTTTTTTTAAATAAAAACAAGTTATTCTGGGTTGTTGCGATTTCAAGGTCGGCCTTCTCCGCAGACGGCCGCAGGTTCGAATCCTGCTGGGCGCACCAGAATTAATTCAAGGGGTTAGGTCGTTTTCGGCCTGACCCCTTTTATCATGTGGATAACCGGGCTGGATAACATCTTTGGCCGGGCCGACGAAAAAGCATGGAATTTCAGGGGGGGGCGGCAATTACGGCGCATGCAAGCCGTGCCGTGACGGGGTTTTTGAACTGAAGATCGATTTCGGTCCTGGATGTCGGGTGTATTACAGCATTATGGGCCCGGAGTGGGTCCTTCTCCTTTGTGCGGGCGACAAGAGTTCGCAACAATCCGATATCGAAAGAGCCGTGGAGTATTTGCAGGACCTCAAGGAGCGGTCGAAATGAAAAATATCGAGCAAGCCAGCGTGAGCCATCATGGCGCCGTGGTCCGGGAGTTGCGAGAAGACTCCGAGTTGGCTCGAATACCTGAAGGCGACGCTTGAGGATGAGGACGACGCCGCCATGCGCCTGGGGCTGCTTCGAATCGCCCAGGCGTACGGCATCCAGGAAATAGCCGACAAGGCGGGGCTGCGTCGGGAAAATTTGTACCGGGCCCTCGGCCCGAAGGGCAACCCCTCCGTCAAGACGCGCACGGCGATTCTGCGGGCGTTGGGCCTGCGCTTAAGCGTCGTACGCGCCCAGGAAGCCGCACACGGGTGTTGACGGGGGAAGCTCGTACGGCGACTCAGGAGGCGACGGCAAGGGCGATTATCCCGCCTGTCCCTTCTTGTCTGCGGCAGAGGCGTCGAGGACAGCCTTCTGCCCTATGGGACGAAACCGCGGGATTTTCGAGGTCTCGCCACGCTGGGGTGGAGGCGGTGCGTCCTGTCGCTCGGGGCTGAGGCTCGGCAACTTCAATGCCGGCGAGAGCGGGATGGTTCTCAGCGCCCGCGTCTTGGTGGCGAAGACCCGGTTACAGCACGTCTTCGGGGGTGACGCCCAACCGTTCCCATTGGGCTTCGGCCTCGGCCTCGGCCCGGACCAGTTCCTCTCCGGAATACGGCTCAAGGACAAGACTCTCGGCCACAAGCTGCCAGATGTATTTCACCTCATACTTGTAGTCCTTGTAGAAACGCGGCAGCCGCTTCATCATCTGGTCGCGGCAGTTGGAGCAGCCCACCACCACCACGTCCGCCCCGGTGCGGCGGATCTGGTCGTACTTGAGCCGGCCGTGGTAGGCCGACTGGGCCTCGAAGGGCATGGGCCAGTTGCCGCCGCCAGCCCCGCAGCAGTAGTTGTTGACGCGGTTGGGGATCATGTCCACGAAATCGTCCACACACTGCGCAATGATATAACGCGGTTCCTCGTAGTAGGCCTTGCCGAAATGTTTTTCCAGTTCGCGGCCGTGCTTACACGAGTCGTGCCAAGTGAAGCGCCGGCCGACGTTGACGCTTTTGTCGAGCTTGATGCGGCCTTGGGTGATCACTTCCATAAGATAGTCGTAGAGGTAGATGAAGTCCACCTGTTCGGTAGGATCCTCCATGGCGCACATCTTCATGCCCGACCGGCAGCCATAGGAGCCGCCGCCGCAGTCCGGCATGATCATGCGGCCCACATGGAGTTCCCGCAGGAGCTCCATCTTGCGTTTGGCCAAGATGGCTGTTGCTTCGAAGTTTCCGGAGAAAAGCCCCCAATCCACGGCCTCCCAGTTGCGCGACGGCACGGTCCAGTTGGTCCTGGCGGCATAAAACACCTTCCACCACCATTTCATGTCTTCGAAGTCGCCGTAGACTTCCTTGGAATTGGGAAAAAACAGGATGTCCGCGTCCTTTTTGTCCACGGGCACGTAAAATCCCGGGCATTCCTCCTCGGCCAGGTCGTTTCCCACGTCGAGAAGGGTGGCGAGGTACTCGGACTGGGAAATTTCCATGTTGTTGCCCGAGCGCAACACCCGTTCCACGCCCTTGTGCAGGATGCCCGGCACCTGTTCCCGGGGGCGCATATGCTTAAGTTCCGCCATGACCGGCACGATGTCCAGGCCCATGGGACATACCAGTGAACAGCGGCCGCAGCCCGTGCACAACCACGGGAAATTCGTAGCCGCCGCCTCGTCGACCAGGCCCAGGACCAGCATGCGCAAGATCTTGCGCACGTCGAGGTCGCCAAGACCGGGCGTGCCCGTGGCCGGACAGCCGTTGACGCAGGCTCCGCAGGTCATGCAGGCCTGCAAGTTGAGATTTTCCGGCAAGAGCCGCAAAGGCTGGCCTTTAAGCCGTCCCTGGGTGTTCGCGTCGAGAACGAGGGGCGGGGGCGACGTGGCGGTGATGGGTTGCGTGTCCATGCTCAGCTCCCGTGTTGGCGGCGGGGCCGGGCGGGGCTTTTCAGAGAGCGCCCGCCCGGTCCCCTTCCGCGAAAGGCGGCCGACACGATCAGGCCGTGGCCTCGGCCGACACGGCCTGGCCGGTCTGGTCGTACATCAGGCCGCAGCGCAGATCGAAGTGCTTGTTTACGCTCATGGTCGGACAGGCGGCATTAAGCGCTACCTTGGTCACGGTGGAGCCCAAAAAAGCCTGTTCCGGATCCTTCTCCTTGGAATGGTGGGCCATGATGATGAGATCGGTCTCGGTCCGCTGGGACATCCCCAGGATCTCCATGGCCGGGTCCCCGACGAGGCACTGGAAGTCGTGGTTGGCGATGCCGGCCAGGCGGGGTTCGTAAATCTCCCGCAGCCTGGCCACCGTGTCCGCCTGGGCCGCCTGCAGCGCCGCAGTGTCGAGGTCCCCCTTGTCCAGGACGTGGAAGACCGTCAGCGAGGCCCGGTAATGCCGGGCCATCTGTCCGGCGTAGGACACGGCGCATTCCGCCTGGTCGGAGAAGTCCGTGGCCGCGATCAGGTGGCCGAACCGCTGGGCGGCCGGAGCCTGGTTGGTGACGATCATGACCGGGCAGGAAGCGCGCTGGCTGACGCGTTCCAGGGTGCTGCCGGCCATGCCCCACATGCGGGAGCGCTTTTCGGTGTATTCCTTGGTGTGGGGACCCATGATGATCAGGTCGGCGTTCTTCTGCCTGGCCAGGCGCAGGACCTCGTTGTGCGGGATGCCCGCCCGCACGATGATCTCGCAATGCGGCACGCCGGCGATGCGGTCCTTGTAGTAGGCCTCGATATTCTCCTTGATGCGCGCTGTGGCCCCGGATGATTCGAGGTATTCGATCTCGCCCCAGCCCTGCTCCAGGCCGCACACATGGGCGAGGTAGAGCTTGGCGTCGAAAAGCTTGGCAAAGGAGAAGGCCTTTTCCGCAGCGTTTTCACAGATGGCCGATGGTGTGACGGCCAGCACGATGTCCTTGAACATAACGCCTCCTTGGCGGATGCGGTTGGAAGGCTGCGGGCCGGTTGGGACGACTCAGGAGACGGCCCGGGCAGCCCCGGTTTGTTCCAGCTTGGACGTAAACACAGGGTTAATGGCCAGGTTTTTCTCCATGAGCACCTCCCGTGGGGAGAGCCCCAGGGCCAGTCCGACCAGCTGGGGCAGATAGAGGACGGTCACGGCGGACGCGCCGTGGCCCAGTGCCTGCGCCTGGTAGGCGTCCAGGTTCATCTGGCACATGGAACACACCGTGACGATGACGTCGGCTCCGGCCGCCGCCTTGAGGATAGCCGTCACGGAGGCCAGGGCCGCGCCCTTGTGCGTGGCCATCAGCGACGCCCCGCAGCAGACGTTCCCCCGGCGCCAGGGATGGACCGTGGCCCCGAGGGCCTCGATGATCGGCTCCATGGACCGGGGATGTTCGGGGTCGTCGAACACGGAATAGGGGCGCAGCACCTGGCAGCCGTAGTAGGGCGCGACCACCAGTCCGGCCAGTTCCCGGGTCACCTTGGCCTTGATCACGTCCGGGCCGACGTCGCGCGTCAGCACGTCGAGGAGGTGGCGCACCCGGCCGCCCTTGCCGGTGTAGGTGAGTCCCTCGTCGGCCAGGAGGTGGTTGACCTCGCGGGTCACGGCTCCGGTCGCCTGGCGCGTGAGCTTGAGGTGGTTGAGGTAGCAGGCGGCGCAGGGCATGAGGATGTCCAGGCCCGGCAGATGCTTCTCGGCCAGGGCCAGGTTCCTGGCCGGCAGGGCGTGTCCCAGGGACTGGCTGACCGAGTCCACGGCGCTGGCGCCGCAGCAGGTCCAGTCCGGGATCTCCTCGATGGTCACGTCCAGGCGCTCGAGCATGGCCCTTGTCGCCTGGTCGAACTCGACGGCGCTCTCCATGAGTGAGCAGCCTGGGTAGTAGGCGTACTTCATGACCGGTCCCCCTCGTCCTTGGCGGCCGTGGCGAACATGGAGCCGAGCCTGCCCCGCTGTTCGGTTACGGGCCGGTGGAGCTTGCCCTTGGCGAAAAGCCGCAGACCGAGCGGCGCGAAGGTCAGGGGCAAAAGCGGATTTTTCATGGCCAGAAAATACCGGCCCATAAGATCCGTTTCCTGGACCCGTCCGTTGCGCCGGACATTGTCCATGAACGTCCCGTAAAAGGCCGCCCCCTCCTTGGCCGCGGCCGGGTCGTGCCGGCTGGCCAGGCGCCTAAGCGCCGCCATGGCGTCGGTCAGCGGCAGTCCGCGCGGACAGCGCAGCGTGCAGGCGTAACAGGAGGAGCACAGCCAGAAGCTGCGGCTGGCCAGGGCCTCGTCGGCGTGGCCGGTGGTAAGAAGCCGCCACAACCGCCTTGGCGAGACGTCCATGGCTGCGGCGTTGGGACAGGAGGCGGTGCAGGTGCCGCACTGCAGGCAGGAGCGCACCATATCCCGGACGGCTTCCAGTTCGGGGCCGGCTTCGGTTGGGATGGCGTTCATATGGTCTCCTTCACATCCGTTGCCGGGGCGGGCGCGGGCCGGCCCGAAACGGCCAGGGCCGCGTCGATGACGGAAAGGACCTGGCGGTCGGAAAAGCCCCGGATGAAACTGGCGCTGTTGGGACAGGCCGAGGCGCACGAGCCACAGCCTTGGCACAGGATGTCGTCCACCACGATGCGGTCGTGTTCGGTATCGAGGGTCCTGGCGCCGTAAGGGCACACGTCCAGGCACTTGCCGCAGCGCGTGCACAGGCTGTGGCGCACCGAGGCCAGCACATGGCCCGGGGCCAGGTTCTTTTCGCCAAGGACCCGCAGGGCGTGTCTGGCCGCCGCCTTGGCCGAGCAGACCGTCTCGTCCATGGTGCCCGGGGCCCTGGCCACGCCGCACACGAAGATGCCCGAGCGCAGGAAGTCCACGGGTCGCCACTTGGATTCGGCCTCCTGGAAGAAGCCGTCCGGACCCACGGGCACGCCGAAGACCTCGCTCAGTTCCGCCGTATCCCCGGGTTCGATGCCGTCGGAGAGGGAAAGCAGGTCGGCGTGGACCTCGACCGCGCGACGCAGCACCGGGTCGTAGCCGGTGATGACGGGCTTGCCCGCCTCGTCGAAGCGGACTTGCGGTTTGTGGGCTGGATCGTAGCGGATGAACACCGCTCCGGCCCGGCGGGCCTTGGTGTAGTACTGCTCGGCGAAGCCGTAGCTCATGATGTCGCGGTAAAAGACATAGATGGGCAGGTCGGGGTGCTTATTTTTTAGATAGAGGATGTTTTTGAGCGCTCCGGCGCAGCATACGCGCGAACAGTAGCGCCGGTTTTCGTCCCGGGAGCGGAAGCACTGGATCATGGCCACGCTGCCGAGGGTCGCCGTGTCCAGCTCGCCGCTGGTGAGCATGCGTTCCAGATCCTGGTGGGTGGTCACGGTCTTGCGGGTCAGAAAGCCGAAGTCGTAGATCTTGGCCCGGCGGCCGCCCGTGGCCAGGATGGTGACGCCGTGCTCCACCGGTAGGCCACCCTCGTCGGTGGAGACGATGCTCAGGAACCGGCCGGCCTTGCCCGTGGACAGGGACACCCTGGCCTCGGTCATGACCCGGATGTTGGGATGGCGGCGCACCCGGTCGACAAGCCCCTCCAGGAAGCGGACCGGATCGCCGCCGCCAAGGGTCAGGCGCACGTGTCTGGCCAGCCCCCCGAGTTCCGCCGCCTCTTCCACCAGCGTGACCTTGTAATCGTGATCGGCAATGCCGAGCGCGGCGGTCATGCCGGCCAGCCCCCCGCCCACCACCAGGGCGGCCGGGGTCACGGCCAGCGGCCGCGGCAGCGGAGTGGGGTCGGCCCCGAGCAACTTGGCCTCGGCCATGCCGAGCCGGGCCGTGATCTCCTGCTCCACAGCGGGCCCGGCCCCGGAGTTTCCTTCCATGGCGGCCGTAAAGGCCGGGGTGTGGATGTCCACGACGTCCATGAGCGTCGGCCGCAGGCCAAGGGCCGTTCCCAGTTCCCGCAGCTTCGGCACGTAGGCGTAGGGCATGCATGCGCCGATCAAGATGCGGTTGGGCTTGAGATCCGCGGCCAGTTTCGTGATGGCCTTCCAGCCCTCGCCGGTGCAGGCCCGGGACACGCATTCCACCTGGCACACTCCGGGCAGGTCGGCGAGGCCCCGGCGCACCTGCTCCACATCCACGGCCTGGGTCAGGGTCGGGCAGGAGTCGCACAGCGTGACCAGGACCCTGGGCGCTTCTCGGGACACATCCCGATAGACCGGCTTGGCCTCGGGGGGGCGCTCCCGGATGGAGGCGAAGCGCTGGATGATCCGGGACGCGCCAAGGGCGGCCGCGCTGGCCTGGATGACCGACTCGGCGATGTCCCGGGGACCGCCCATGGCCCCGGCGGCGAAGACGCCCAGTCGGCTGGTCCGGTTGGCGTCGAAGGGCGGGGTGGCGCAAAAACCGAAGGCGTTGGTGTCCACCCCGGCCGCCTTGGCGAGTCCTTCCATGCCGGCCGGCGGGCGCGCTCCCACGGCCAGGACCAGCATGTCGAAGGATTCCTCGTGAAGCGCCCCGGCCTCGTCGGTGTAGGACAGGCGCAGCCGGCCGTCGCCCGAGGGATCGGGCAGGGTGGTGTGGAGCCGGCCGTGGACGAAGCGCACGCCGTGGACGCTTTGGGCTTCCTGGCGGTAGTGCTCGAAATCCCGGCCAAAGGTCCGCACGTCCATGGCGAAGATGGTGGCCTTGGTCTCGCCGCCCGTGGCCCGCTTGGCCAGAACGGCTTCCTTGATGCTCGCCATGCAGCAAAAAGACGAGCAGAAATCGGCGTTTTTGCGCAGATCGCGCGAGCCCACGCACTGGAGCCAGGCGATGTCGCGCACGGGCCTGCCGTCGCCGGGGCGCGTGAGCTTCCCGCCGGTCGGGCCGGTACCGGAGAGCAGGCGTTCGAATTCCACCGAGGTGACCACCCCGGGCAGCACGCCGTAGCCGAGCACGGCCGCGTCCGTTCCGGGATCATAGCAGTCGAAGCCCCCGGCCAGGATCACGGCGGCCACGTCCAGGGTCACGGCGTCATCCGAGGCCAGGCGCATGAACTGCTTGTCGATCCAGGGCACGAAGACCTTGCGGGAAAGGGGATGGGGCATGACGGCCCGGGCTCCGAGGCCGATGATCTCCCGGGCGGCGTCGGCCATTTCGGGGTCGCCGGGAACGAACACGGCCAGGTCCGGGCGCAGTTCCAGGGCCCGGGTCAGGACACGCGAGGCCTCCATGTCGGTGAGGCCCGGCGAGAGGAGCATCATGCGGGCGGGCGCGTCCGAGGCCAGGATGTCGAGCGCCTTGTCGCCGGTGGCGGCGGAGACGACCGGGAACTTGAGCGCGCCGAGCCAGGAGCCGAAGCGCCCGGCCGCCTCGGGATCGGGGTCGACCACCAGGATGCCGTGGCGTTCGCGCTCGTCGAGCTTGAAGTCGATGGCTCCGGTGGGACAGGCTTCGTAACATTGCCAACAGCGCTGGCAGGCATCGAGGTCCACCACGTAGTGGTTGGGAATGGCATGGGGCACGGGCAGATACACCGCCCCACGGCTGGTGAGCCCGGCGTTGAATTCGTTTGGCACGGACACCGGGCACACCTTGGCACAGGCCCCGCAGCCCACGCACTTGGTGGCGTCGACAAAGGGCGACCGGCGGTTGATGACGGCCGAAAACGCGCCCGGCTCGCCGTCCAGGGAGGTCAGCTCCGAGGAGAGCATGATGTCGATATTGCGGTGGAAAAGCCCCTTGCGCAGGCAGAACTCGCTCGAGGCTTCGCGTTCGGTCAACGGCAACATCTTGCACATGCCGCAGTGGTCGGACGGGAACTGGTGGTCCAGGCGCGTGAGGATGCCGCCAATATGGGGCCGCTTGTCGATGACGGTCACGGTGTGCCCGGCCTCGGCCAGGTCCAACGCGGCCCGGATGCCGCCGATGCCGGCCCCGATCACCAGGGCGTCGCAGGTGCGCTTCATGATCCGCTCCTTTTGCCCGCGTTACTGCGCTCCCGCCGTGACTTCGGCGAATTCCTTTTCCTGGAAGAGCGACAGCGGAGGCGCTTCCTCGGGACTGCGCCCGGCCTCGTAGCCGAAAGCCGCCTGGGCTCCGGCCGCCACAGTGCGGAAAAGCTCCATCACCGGCACGCCGCTCGGGCAGGCGTTGGAACACTGGCCGCAGCCCACGCAGGCAAGGCTCATGTGGGCGAGCCTGGTCATGTGGTAAAAAAGCGTGTCCGCCGGGAGCTTCAGCGCGCCCTTGCGCTTGGCCCAGTTCAAGTATTCCCAGGGAGAGTGGTCAAAAACGTCGGTGACGAAGACGCATTCCCGGCAGTAGCAGACCGGGCAGGCCACCCGGCAGTTGTAGCAGTTGACGCAGCCGGCGAGGTAGGCGCCGAGTTTTTCGAGGCCCGCCACGGCCGCGCCCGTTTCGGCGAACATGGCGTCGCGCCGGACCATGCGCTCACGCAGCAGATTGGCCAGGGCCGCCTCGCGGTTGGCCGTAAGCGCCTCGTCGGCAGCCGGCAGGTCCAGGCGGCGCAAGAGTCCCATGCCTTTGGCCGTCTGGGGAACCACGAGCATGACCTTTTCCGGATCATTGCCGAAAAGGCCGATGGCTCCGTCGGCGGCGGCCGCCACGGGGTGTTCGCAAACCTGGCAGGCCCGGGCCACCTCCAGACCGTCGTCGGTGGCGGCCGCGTCGGTTGAGAGCATCCGGCGCACGAACGTCCGGCCGACCTCCTTGACGCCGTTGAGGGCCACGTAGTCCCGATAGTCCGTGTTGTTAAAGGCCCCGGGGCAATCCACACTTAAAAGCAGCACGTTCTCCAGGTTGCCCTGGTTGAGCTTGACCAGTTCCACGAAGGCCCTGATCTCGCAGGGGCGAAGCACCGCCGCGATGGTTCCCTCGGTGCCGCCCCGGGTGAGCCGGGCAAGGATCGTCGCGGCATTGAGGGGAAAAGCCGGAGCCAGGGGATCGGCTTCGGCCAGAAGCTCCGGGTCGGTCACAAGCGCCGGCATGGCCGCCCCCCCCGGGGTGTGGCGCAGGGTGAAGACGGCGGCCACGTCCGGCACGTCCAGCAGTTTGGCCAAAACGCCCCGCAGGGCGGCGGTCGGGCCCTCGCCCGGCACTTCGATCTTCATGGTGGTAGACATGGTCCGCCCTCCGTCACTGTCCGGTCATACGACCAGGGTGCGCCTGGCCTCGATGGGTCCCAGTTCCTTGATCCGGGCCACGAGCCCGTTGACCGTGGCCGCGAATTCGTTGCCCTCGCTGGCCCCGACCCAGGTGAGCAGGAGCCGGTCCTCCTCGATCCCCAGGCGCGGCAGGATTTCCTTCAAGAGCTTCACCCGCCGCCGGGCCTTGTAATTGCCGTTGATGTAGTGGCAGTCGCCGGGGTGGCAGCCGCTGATAAGCACCGCGTCGGCCCCGGACAGAAGCGCCTTGATCACGTACTTGGGGTCCACCATGCCCGTGCACATCATGCGCACCAACCGCACGTTGGGGGACTGGATCATGCGCGAGGTGCCGGCCAGGTCGGCGGCGGTGTAGGTGCACCAGTTGCAGACAAAGGCCACGATGGTGGGTTCGAAGTCGTCCATCATATCCTCCGTTGGCGACGTCAGGCCGGGGCAGGCGCGGCCTTGGTTTCCTCGTCCGTGGCGGCGATCAAAACGGGCAACGGCTCGATCAAGCCGTCGATCTCGGCGAAAAGCTCCCGCTGGTTGAAGTGGCGCACCTGGGCCGCCCCGGATGGACAGTGTCCGGCGCAGGCCCCGCAGCCCTTGCACATAGCCTCGTTGACCACGGCCACGCCCAGGCGCTGGTCGAAATCAATGGCCCCGTAGGCGCACAGCTTGATGCAGATGCCGCAGCCGATGCACACGTCCGGGTTGATGTGGCTGACCGTGGGCGAGATGGTCACCTGGCCCTTGCTCGCCAGGGCCAGGGCCTGGCAGGCCGCGCCCGAGGCATGGGACACGGTGTCCGGGATGTCCTTGGGCCCCTGGCAGGTGCCTGCCAGATAGACGCCGTCCGTGGCCGTGGAGACCGGCCCGAGCTTTGGGTGTTCCTCCAGAAAGAACTTGTCGAGGCCCTGGCTTATGCCGAAGGTCCGGGCCACCTCGGCCGCGTCGTGTCGCGGCTCCATGGCCGTGCAAAGGACCACCATGTCCACGGGCAGGCGCAGGGTGCGGCCAAGCAGGGTGTCCTCGCCGACCACGATGAGCTTGCCTTCCTCTTCCGGGGAGAGCGCCTCGTCCGTGACCAGGGCCGGCCGGCCCCGAATGAAGGTCACGCCTTCCTTCTGCACCCGCTCGTAGAATTCCTCGTAGCCCTTTCCGAAGCAGCGCAGGTCGATGTAGAAGTTGTAGACCTCCGTGTCGTGGCCGAGCTTGTCTTTTATCAGGTGGTCGTATTTGAGCGCGTACATGCAGCACACGCGCGAGCAGTAGGGATGATGGGCGGCGTCGCGGCTGCCCACGCAATGGATGATTGCCACGGACGCGGGCGGCGCCCCGTTTTTCATGACGATCTTGCCGCCGGTTGGCCCCACGGCGTTATTTAAGCGTTCGAACTGCAGGGCCGTGTACACCTCGGGGTAGCGGCCGAAACCGTACTGGCCAAGGGGCGTGGGGTCGAAGGCGGCAAACCCGGTGGCCATGACGATGGTGCCGACCTCGAGCGTCAGCAGGCTTTCCCTTTGCTCGAAATCGACGGCCCCGGAGGGGCAGTTCTTTTCGCACACCCGGCACTTGCCCTTGCGGAAGTACAGGCAGTGCTCGGTGTCGATGACGGGCTTATTGGGCACGCTTTGGGGCGAATTGCGGTAGATGGCCCGGCGTATGCCGATGCCTTCCTCGAATTCGCTCGGGACCTTGGTCGGGCACTTCTCCAGGCACAGTCCGCAGCCCGTGCATTTGGTTTCGTCGATGTAGCGGGGCTTGCGGCGGATGGTGACCGTGAAGTTGCCGACAAACCCCGTGACCTCGGCCACCTCGGCATAGGTCATGAGGTTGATGTTCGGGTCCTGGGATACCGCCACCATCTTGGGCGTGGAGATGCAGGCGGCGCAGTCCAGCGTCGGGAAGGTCTTGTCGAACTGGGCCATGTGCCCGCCGATGGAGGGACTCCGTTCCACCAGATGGACCCTGTGCCCGGATTTGGCGATGTCCAGGGCGGCCTGGATGCCGGCGATGCCGCCGCCGACCACCAGCACGTCGGGGTGCACGGGTTCGGTGCGCGAGTAGAGTTCCTCGTGGTGGTTGACCCGGTCCACGGCTCCGGCCACGAGGTGCTTGGCCTTGGCCGTGGCCTCGGCCGGATCGGCCACCACCCAGGAGCAGTGTTCCCGGATGCAGGTCATCTGGAAGAGGAAGGGGTTGAGCCCGGCGCGGGCGCAGGCGTTCTGGAAGGTTTTCTCGTGCAGACGCGGCGAACACGAAGCCACCACCACCCGATTCAAGCGGTACGCCTTGATGTCGCGTATGATGGTTTCCTGGCCGGGATCGGAGCACATGAACTTGTAGTCCCGGGCCACGGCCACGTTTTTGAGTCCGGCCGCGAAGCCGGCCACGGCGGCAGTGTCCACCTTGCCGGCGATGTTGGTGCCGCAATGGCAGACGTAGACCCCGATTCTGTTGGCCATGTCGCCTCCCTGTCTTTTGCCCGGTCGTTTGTCTCTTTATGACCAATATTCGTGCCAGGGGCACAGTGGACCAGGATGATTGAAAATTCGCGAGATTTGCCGATATGGGCCGTGTTTTGGGACAGGGATTGCTCAGGAAAAGCGTCTTGAACAAGAAGAAAAGTCTTCCCTGACAAGACGAAGATTTCCTTGTCGAAAGGTTGCTATGGAAACGTCGGCTCCATAACGGGATATAAATCCCTGTTCTATGCGGGTTGAAGAGAAAAGTCCGACGGAAGCGCGCTTGTTGCTAAGGGCGGCGTCGTTTTTGCAGCATGAGCGTCGTTGACAAGCTGTGCCGGTATGGTACGAGGCGGGTATCATGGGAAAAAATACGGATGGACCGACGCCGGAAAACATGGCGTCTTCCACGGACGCGCAGACGCGTCCGTCCCGGGCCGTACCGGCCTGTGATCCGTCTTCGGAGCCGGAGGACGTGGTGATCGTGGCACCGGACGGAACCGTCCTGGCCGTCGATCCGGGGCTGGCCGGCTGGCTGCCGGCCGACCGCAAGGCCGGTCGGTACGGTTCGCTGTCTACCTGTTTCGAGGACGACGACGGGGAGTTCTGGCGGGGCGCGGTGGCCGAGGTCCTGCTGTCGCGGACGTCGCGCCGCTACCGGTTGGCGTTGCCGCCGGACAGGGTGGCGGACGCGCGGCTGGTGCCGCTTCTGGACGCGGCCGGGAAGGTGACCGCCGTGGCCGTGCGCCTGCGCGACGCCAGCCGGGAACAGCGTGCCTTCAGGCAATGCCACAAGCTCGCCGCGGCCATCGAGCAGGCCATGGAAGCGGTGATCGTCACCGACGACCGCTTTCGCATCGAATACGTCAATCAGGCTTTCGAGGCCATGACCGGGGTGTCGCAAGGGCAGGCCCGGGGACGCGGTCTCAAGACCTTTTACAAGGGCAGCCGGCAGGCCCGGAAATTCGAGCGCGGCGCGGCCGCCCTGGAGCGCGGCGACGTCTGGAAGGGCCGTTTTTTGCTGGTGGACGCGGCCGGGGACACCCGCATGTGCGACCAGACCATTTCCCCGGTTTGGGGCAAGCACGGCTTGGTGGAGGGCTACGCCTTTGTCTGGCGCGATTCCACGGAAGTCAGCGGCCTGGAAAAACAGTTGCGCCACGCCCAGAAGATGGAGGTCATCGGTACCCTGGCCAGCGGCATCGCCCATGACCTGCGCAACATTCTCGGACCGATCATCCTGCATGCCGAACTATGTCTGGAGCGGCTTGAGGCCGGCGATCCCCAGGCCGAGTCCCTGCGGGAGATCGTCGAGGCCGTGGGGCGGGCCCGGGCGCTCGGCGAACAGTTGCTTTCCCTGGGACGTAGCGTGGAAAGCGACACGCCCGTGCGTTTCCGCCTGAGCACCCTGGTCAAGGAATGTCTCAAGTTCCTGGCCCCGGGCCTGCCCCCCGGCCTGTCCATCCGCCTGCGCATCGAGGCGGCGCGCAGCGAAATGCGGGGTGACCCGACCCGGGGCCACCAAGTGATAATGAATCTTTTGACCAATGCCATTGAGGCGATGAAAGACCAGGAGGGGGGCCTTTTGACCGTCCGCATCGAGGACGCCGTGGTCACGGAGGGCGACTGGTCCGAGGAGTCGTCCCTGCCGCCGGGGGCCTATCTGCGGCTTTGCGTCAGCGACACCGGACAGGGCATGACCAGCGACGTCATGAAACGGATTTTCGAGCCGTTTTTCAGCACCAAGCGCGAGGGCCACGGCACGGGCCTGGGCCTGACCGTGGCCCGGCACATCGTGACCCAGATGCGCGGGGCCATAAGCGTCGAAAGCCATCCCGGGCTCGGGACCTCCTTTCGGGTCCTGTTTCCCAAGGGGCCGACCGTTGCCGGGACACCGGACGCGTCGGTCCCGGCCAGGGAGTTGCCGCCCCGGCCGCAGGCCCGCATTTTGTTCGCGGGCGACGACCCGGAGATGGTCCACTGCACGACCATGGCCCTGGCCCGTTTGGGCTATGCGGTCAAAACCAGCACGGGACGCGGCGAGGCCAGGCGGGCATTATCTGAAGATCCCCGGGGCTTCGATCTGGCCCTGGTCGATCTGTCGCGGCCCGGCCAGGACGGCATTCTTTTGGCCCGGGAGCTGCTGGAGTTGCGGCCGGACCTGCCGGTGGTGATGCTCTCCAGCCATGACGAGGCCCTGGCCGGGGACATGCTGCGGGCCTGCGGCGGCAGGCGGGTGCTGGCCAAGCCGTTTTGTTTCGAGGAACTGGACCGGGTGATTCGGGAGGTTCTTTTCGTCGCGGTCTGAGGACATTTTCAGGGAGGCGGACAATCATGCCCCGCATTCTCGTCATCGACGACGACGTCGGCTTCTGCCGCTCCCTCCAGGCCATCATCGCCGGCCTGGGCTGGGAAAGCGAGGCGGCCAACAGCCTTGAGACCGGCCTGGAAAAGCTGGCCCTGGGCGGTTTCGACGTGGTGGTGCTGGACGTGGTCCTGCCCGACGGCAATGGCCTAAAGCACATCCCGGCCGTCCGTGAGATGCCGGACGCGCCCGAGATCATCATCCTCACCGGCCAGGGCGACCCGGACGGGGCCGAGTTGGCCATCAAAAGCGGGGCCTGGGACTACATCACCAAACCCGGCACCCTGAGCAAAATCCGTCTCCCCATAAGCCGGGCCGTGGAGTACCACCACAACAAGGCTCTGGCCAAGCCCAGGGCTCCGCTGCGGCGCGAAGGCATCATCGGCGAGAGCAAGGCGCTGGCGGCCTGCCTGGACATGGCGGCCCGGGCGGCCAGAAGCGGGGCCAACGTCCTGATCGTGGGCGAGACCGGCACGGGCAAGGAGCTTTTCGCTCGGGTCATCCACGACAACAGCGACCGTCGCGACGGGCCCTTCGTGGTGGTGGACTGCGCCGCCCTGCCGGAATCGCTGGTGGAGAGCATGCTCTTCGGCCACGAGAAGGGGGCCTTCACCACGGCCGAGAAGAAGCATCCGGGGCTGATCCGCCAAGCCCACGGCGGCACGCTGTTTCTCGACGAGATCGGTGAGCTGCCCCTGGCCGTGCAAAAGGCCTTCCTGCGCCTGCTGCAGGAGCATCGCTTTCGCCCGGTGGGGGCCACCGAGGAGGTGCGCAGCGATTTTCGGCTGGTGGCGGCCACCAACCGGGATCTGGAACGGATGGTGGCGGATTGGACCTTTCGCCAGGACCTGCTCTTCAGGCTGCGGGGCATGACCATAGAACTGCCGCCGCTGCGAGGCCGCACGGTGGACATCGAGGCACTTTGCCGCCATCGCCTGCAGATGCGGGCCGGGGAGGAGGACGAGCCGGCCAGGGAGGGCTCACCGGAATTTTGGGGTGCGCTTTTCGAATACGGCTGGCCCGGCAACGTGCGTGAACTTTTCAGCGCCACGGACAGCGCCCTGGCTGCGGCCGAGGCCGAAACGACCCTGCTCCCCCGGCATTTGCCGGTGCACATCCGAGCCTGGCTGGCCCGCCGTTCCGTCACGGTCGAGAGCGCCCCGATCGCGGAACGGGAACCCTCTCCGCGTCCCGACCTCGATCCGGAGCATTTCCCTCCCATTCGTGCCTTTCGGGCCAAGGAACTGGCCCGGATCGACCGGCTCTACCTGGAGGCTTTACTGCACGTTGCCGGGGAGAGCATGGAACGGGCCGAGGCCCTGTCGGGGTTGTCCCGGGCCAGGCTCTATGCCTTGCTGCGCCAGCATGGGCTGACGCGCCATTCCTCGTCCTGACAGTACCCTCTGCGGCGTTCTGCTCTTATTTCCTCTGGTCAAATCGGAACCGGGTCTTGAGTATGAAGGTACGGGCCAGGAATACGGTATTGACAGCGTTGTGGCTGGAGCTATTATAGAATCAAGAAAGTTTAAAGAAGTGTCTTTCATCCAATTTTTGACATTAAAGCTAAGCAGTCTATCTTTGATATAAAACCAAGATTAAATTGTTTATAAATTCGTCTCGCTCTTGTGTTGCTATTTTTTTAATTTTATCCATTGAATGGAGCTGGTCTTCAAGTTATTTTATTGAATTTGTGAGGATGAAGTGAAGGCTTGTTGTGTATTTCGTCCATTCGGCATGGCGCAGTTCGCCGGGGCGCACGAACAGCATAGGGGCCAAGCGTAGGGCGCTCATGGTCATGAAAGAGCCCTGGTACGTCTCGATAGTCCGCAGCAGGGACGCCACGTCCCTGGGGTCGATGACGGAAGTGTGATGCTTTTCCTTGGAAGGGGGGATGGCTCCGCGCATGGCTCCGCGCAGGTCGCCGGAGATGTCGCGGTCAGCATGGCCAGACGCCACGGCGTAGCGGAAGACTTGGCCGCAGTTCTGCAAGGTCCGGTGCGCCGTCTCGATGGCTCACCGGGATTCGATTCGACGAATGGTGGTCAGTAGCTCCGGGGCCAGGATGTCGCGGATGGGGCGCGCGCCGATCCACGGGAAGACGTCCATCTCGAAGCGCCGCATGGTCCGGGCGGCGTGGCCGGGTGTCCAGTTCTCCTTGAACTTGGCGAACCATTCCCGCGCTACCTTCTCAAAGGTCACGGCGTCGGAGGCGATTTCGGCTTTTTCTTCCTTGCGGGCTTGGCTCGGGTCGATGCCGTTGGCGATGAGCTTACGAGCCTCGTCACGCCGCCCCCGAGCATCTTTGAGGGAGACGTCGGGATAGACGCCAAGGGAAATCCGGTTCTCCTTCCCGCCGATCCAGTAGCGCAGCCGCCACCATTTTCCGCCCCGTGGTGAGATTTCTAAATACAAGCCTCGCTCGTCCTTCAACCGGACAACAGACTTTCCTGGTTTTGCGTTAGAAATCGCTACGTTGGTAAGAGCCACCGGACAACCTCCTTGCGGAAAGTTGAGGAATTGGCGTGTTGTCCGGTTAGTTATCCGGTGAGTTGTCCGGATGTCAACGAACCAAAACGGAAGAAGCCGGACCTTGCGGACCGGCTTCTTGGCTGAAATTTCTGACTTTTTGAACCGTAACGGACGGTGTCGGATGGTCAGTTGGTGGAGGCGGGGGGAATCGAACCCCCGTCCGAGAATGCTCCGCTCCTAGCGTCTACAGGCTTAGACCGAAAAACAATCTCGCCTCAGGCAGGCCTTTCGGCCGGGCCGCCCTCGGCCAGTCCGTCTAAGGTCTCGCGCGCCCCCCAACGGACGAAGGTTTGCGCCAGCCTGATAGGGGTGGCGTCCCGGTTCGGCGTATCAGGCGTCAGCCGAGGGGACGCTGGCTGTCATTAAGCAGCCAGAGCGTAATCGTAATCGTTGGCAGTTAACCAGTTGCCGCGTGTTTTACGAGGCCTCGCGGCACCTCGACCTGCAACCAAGGCTTCACTATCCCCGTCGAAACCAGGGCGCCCCCGTCAAGATACTATGTATAACGCACACCGGCCAAAAGGCAAGTGGCCTCTCGGCTAAAACAGCTGCAAAAGCCCCTGGTAGCCGCGCTCCTTCATGCAGGCGTCCGTATCCAGTTTGCGCTGCCCGATGGGGCTCTCCGGAAAGGGCGGCGTGTTGACCGCAAGCGACGCCTTGCTGAAGCAATCGGAATAATCGTTTTCCACCGTGGCCTGTTCCACGCCAGCCTTGGAATACGGCGCGCGGGTGCAGCCGGCGGCAAGGGCAAAAAAGACAAGGAACGCCAGAATGGTAGGGCGCATGGCGAGTCTCCTCGCGTCGTCTGGATTAAGCGACGCGGCGCATGAGAGTGACAAAAAGGCCCTCTCGCGGCGTTACTGCGGCGAACAGGCCCGAACCTTCCGCTTTTTCTTTACCGCGTGCCATCGCTTTCGGGAAGTCTTTTTTCCGGCCGCTTCCGGGGCATTTGGCTCCCTGGCTTTCTTGAAGATGCCTGTGTCCGTCATCCCTGCTGAAGATTGTGTGAGGCGCATTGCGAGTCTTTCACCTTGCCGTGTCCACCCTTTGCGGTAGTGCCGCGTCATGAGAACTGGAATTCTTTTCCTAGCAATAACGCGGGTTCAGAACTGTTGTTGCCGCTATGGGATGGTGATAGCAGGAAATATATTTGTTATTTTTATCACAAAATAAGTCATTTTCCTATTGCGCGAGAGGTGTTTTTTTGTGATATTTTTCGCGAAAGTTGGGCTTTAAGGCAAAAGCGTTGCCTTCTGCTTGCTATTTCGCTATATACAAAATAATATAGTCAAGTTTTATGAAAGGGAACGGCTTGTTCCGGGCAGGGCCCGATATTGTCGTCATGTGAACGATGTTTTCATTTTGCATTGGAGAATAGTATGGGGCGAATGAGCATTAAGTGGTTGTTGATGACACTAGGTATAGCCAGCATCATAGGTGCAGCGCTCACCATATTTCTTCTCTATCTACAACAGGGACGGATGTTCGGGTATCTGGAATCGATCGGAAGTGTTGATAGCCCGCTGCTTTTCCACCTTCAGGATGTCTATGCCCAAGGTTTGCAAACGGAACAGGCCACACGCAATGTTATTCTCAATCCACAGGATCAAAAAGCCAAGGATAACTTTGCCGCTGCCGACAAAAAATTCCGTAAAGCTCTCGCTGCCGCCGCGTCATTGGCCACTGGTGATATGGCCAGGCAACTTTCCGGCATAGAACCACAATGGAATAAAAGTCATGATATCAAGCTACACTTGATGGAAATGGCCACAGCAGGAGACGTTTCAAAAGCCGTGGCCATGCTCAACACCGAAGAAACGCCGCTTTGGCGCATCATAAAGAAAACGGTGCTTTCCCTCATCACTATCCAGCAACGTGTCGCGGCGGACAACCTCAAGGCCATTGAGGCCGGAGAGACCTCGGTCTTCCATATGTTTCTGGCGATGGCCATTGTTTCGGTGATCTTGCTGTCGGGGCTGATCGTCTTCTTGATTCGCGGCCTCGGCCGGGGCGCGACGGCCATCATCACCTACGCCAGGACCATTGGCGGCGGCGATTTCAGCACCAAGCCGAAAACCGGCCTGCCGCGCGAATTCGCTCAGATCGCGTCGTCGTTGCAGGAGATGGTTCATTACCTGGAAACGTCGCTGGGCTATTACCAGGGAATCGTGCGCGGCATTGCCACGCCGTACGTCGTGGTGGACAACGAGGAAAAGTTGCAGCTCACCAACGACAGCCTCATGACCCTGATCGAACAATCCGGCACCCCGGAGCAGCATTATGGGGAAAATGTGGCCGGCTTTTTTTATGGGGATTCCACGCGCAAGACCGTACTTGCCACGGCCATGACCGAAAACAGGAACATCCGCAAAGAAGTCGTGATCACCTCCCGCAAGGGCAACGAGCGCAATGTCCTCATTGATGCGTCGCCGCTCTACAACACGATTAACGGGCAGCTGATGGGCTCGCTTTGTGTCTATTCGGATTTCACCGAACTGCGTCATGGCGAGGCCGCCATGCTGGCCCAGACCGGCCGCATGCGCGAAACGGCCCGGGAAGCCCAGGCCATCGCCGACAGCCTGGCCCGTGAGATCGAGGATCTGACGCAGCGCGTCAACATGGTCGAGAGCGGGGCCATGCAGCAAAAGGACCGCATCGGCGAGACCGCCTCGGCCATGGACGCCATGACCGAAGCGGTGACGGAAGTGGCCCAAAACGCCTCCGCCGCCGACGCCCTTGCCGAGACTGCCAAGGAAAAGGCGGAAACCGGGGCAGGGATGGTGGCCGGCGTCGTGGAGGCTATCCGCAACGTTAACAAGCTTGCCGATGAACTGCGGCGGGACATGGATGAACTCGGCGGTCAGGCCGAGGGCATCGGCAAGATCATGGGCGTCATTGCCGACATTGCTGATCAGACCAACCTGCTGGCCCTAAACGCCGCCATCGAGGCGGCCCGGGCCGGGGAAGCCGGCCGGGGGTTCGCCGTGGTGGCCGACGAGGTGCGCAAGCTCGCCGAAAAGACCATGGCCGCCACCAAGGATGTGGCCGGTTTTATCACCACCATGCAGCAGAGCACCCGCAAGAACATCGAAAAAACCGAGCAGACCAGCGTCGCCATCCAGGACGGCACCAAGAAGGCCAACGACTCGGGCGAGATGTTGCAGGAAATTGTGGGCATCGTGGTCAAGACCTCGGACCAGATCCGCTCCATGGCCACGGCCGCCGAGGAGCAGTCCGCCACGTCCGAGGAGATTCGCCGGGCCACGGAGGAAATCAACCGCATCGCCGTCGATACCCTGGAAGCCATGGCCGCCTCGGCCAAGGCCGTGGCCGAGCTTGGCGGACAGGCGCGGAGCCTGGAAAGCGTGGTCTCGGGCCTGGAATCCGGTCAGGAAGCCATTATGGCCTAGCGCAAGAGAAAAAATGCCATGATCCACGAGAGGGGAAATCCTTGAAAAAGGGTTTCCCCTCTCGCGTTTTTCTCTTCCTCACGTTCATACCGTTGGGGGAAGGAGAAGGGCGGTTGATATTTTAAAAAGCCTCGCAAACGGGGTAGGGGAGTATTTTTTCTAGGCGAGCAAGCCCACGAAACGGCCCGTCACCTGGCGCAGGCGGTGGCTCAAGACGCGGCCCACGGCGAAAAGCACCTTGATGGCGAGTTGCGGCTGCTCAACGGCCAGAGCATCGAACTGGTCACGGGTCAGGACCAGGAGGCGCACGTCGGTCTTGGCCACCACTGTGGCGGAACGGGGTTCATTGTCGAAAAAGGCGATTTCGCCGATGACGGCGTCCCGGCCCAGCTCGATAATGTGGCGCTCGGGCGCGTTGCTGTCCTCTTTCTGGATGGTCGCCACGCCCTCGGCCATGAAGGCCAGCGAATTGGCCTTGCGGCCTTCCTGGATGACGACCGTGCCGGCCGGGAAGGCGCTTTCCTGGACATAGGCGGCGAGAACCCGAATTTCCCCGGCGGTGAAGTCGGCCGCGAGCTTGAGTCCGTCGAGGCGTTCGGCGATGGCCGCGATTTCCGCTTCCCGTTGTTCCTCGTTCACCTTGCCCTCCCAACGGTGGCCGCGACGGCGGCGTGTTGCCTGCTTCCTTGCCAGCTTTCGAGGGCTACCTTATACGCCTTTGTGGCAAGAAAAAAGGGCGAATGCGCCGGTTTGGGGGCTTGCCTTCCATTCAAGCGGCGCATCCGGCCTTTGTTGCCAAAGGAGATGCCCCATGTTCGTCGTCTTGCTGACCTATGAAAAAGGCCTTGATGTCATTGACGCCCTGCTCGCCGAGCACATCCGTTTTCTGGAGGCCCAGTACGCGGCGGGTGTTTTTTTGTTGTCCGGACGCCGGGAGCCGCGTACGGGCGGCGTGATCCTGGCCCGCTGCGAAAATCGCGAGGCCCTGCTGGCCATATTGGCCCGGGACCCGTTTTGGCGCGAGGGCGCGGCCCGTTATGAGGTGGTGGAATTCGTGCCGAGCATGGCCGGCGCAGGCTTGGACGCGTTGCTGCATTTCTGACAGCTGGTTTTCGCAAGTATCCGGCGTACGGCTTTTCCCACGCGCGGCGGCGGCCTTTGCGGGCCTTTTTCTGGCCATGCGACCCGTTGGCGGGTAGAATGGCCGGATGACTTTTTCAAGAACAGTGCTGCCGACCGGGCAGACGACCTGCCATGACGTGGACGGACGGGACGTTCCTTGCTCGGGCAGTGGCCAGGATGCGGCGTTTGCCTCCCCCTTGCTGCCTGCTGGGGACCGTTTCGTTGCGTCTGGCCCGGACCTGGTTGCCGACGCGCTGACCGGACTTGTCTGGCCCCGCGACGCCGGACTTGCCGGGTTCCCCATGCCCTGGGCCGAGGCGCTCGCTTTCGCCGCTGGCTGGGCCCGCGATGGGCGCTTCGGCCGGACCGACTGGCGGCTGCCCAACCGTCGCGAGCTGCGAAGCCTTCTTTCCTACGGGGCCGCGCGCCCGGCCCTTCCACCCGGACATCCTTTTCAAAACGTGTTTCTTGGCTGGTATTGGACTTCGACCACCGCCGCTCCCGCGCCGGGCTATGCCTGGTACGTCCACATGGAGGGCGGGCGGATGTTTTACGGCCGCAAGGACCAGGATTGCCTGTGTTGGCCCGTGGCCGGGGAGACGCTCTTGCCGCGCACCGGGCAGACCCGCTGTTTCGATGGAGCCGGGGAGGGGATCACCTGCGCCGGCACGGGGCAGGACGGGGAACTGCTTCGGGGGACGCTCTGGCCGACGCCCCGTTTCGAGACGCGGGACGCGAACGTGCTCGATCGGCTGACCGGCCTCCTCTGGGCTCGCGCGGCTGACGCGGCCAAGGGGACGGTCTCATGGGCCGAGGCGCTGGACATTGCCGCCGCCTCCGGCGAGGGCTGGCGGCTGCCCAACATCAACGAATTGGAATCCCTGGTCGATGCCGGGAGCGCCTTTCCGGCTCTGCCCGCCGGGCATCCCTTCACGCACGTGGGCGAAGCCTACTGGTCTTCGACCACCAGCGCCTTTGAAAAAAATTGGGCCCACGCCCTCTACCTCCACAAGGGAGCCGTGGGCGTGGGCTTCAAAAGCGGTTGGGATTTTCTTGTCTGGCCGGTTTGCGGGCCAGAAAATATCTAACAGGCTAAAATTTAAAAAAGTTTAGGAAGGGGAGTGTGCGAGAGGGGAAACTCTTTTTTAAAGAGTTTCCCCTCTCGCATGGCCTTTCTCTTTCTAAAACCGTTCGAAATCGTCGTCCGACGTTTCGCTCGACAGATTGAGCGAGACGCCGCTTGTGCCATTGGCCTGGGGCTTTACCGCCGTTTTTGCTGGCTTCGCCGCCGGCGCGGCCGGGCTGGCGGGCTTGGCGGCGGCCAGGGCTTTGGGCGCGGCGCGGCGCACTTGGTGCACCGTGTCCAGGCGGAAGTAGGAGACGGTCTCCTGGAGCTGAAGGGCCTGTCCCGAAAGTTCTTCGGCGGTGGAGGCCATTTCCTCAGAGGCCGAGGCGTTTTGCTGCACCACTTGGTCGAGCTGCTGGATGGCCCTATTGACCTGTTCGGCACCGGCGTTTTGCTCCACGCTCGAGGCCGCGATTTCCTGGATGAGTTCGGTCGTGCGCTGGATGTCCGGCACGATGCGGGCCAGCAGCTCCCCGGCGTTTTGGGCGATTTTCACGCTCGAGGAGGACAGTTCGCTGATCTCGCCTGCGGCGTTGCCGCTGCGTTCAGCGAGCTTTCTGACTTCGGCCGCCACCACGGCGAATCCCTTGCCGTGCTCTCCGGCTCTTGCCGCCTCGATGGCGGCGTTAAGGGCCAGCAGGTTGGTCTGGCGGGCGATTTCCTCGATAATGCCGATTTTTTCCGCGATCTGCTTCATGGCCGAAACCGTCTGGGCCACGGCTTGGCCGCCGCTTTCGGTATCCTTGGCCGTCTTGAGCGCCATCTGCTCGGTCTGCTTGGCGTTATCGGCGTTCTGGCGGATGTTGGCGGCCATCTCTTCCATGGACGAGGAGATTTCCTCGACGCTGGCCGCCTGTTCCGTCGCGCCTTGCGACAGGCTCTGGGTCGTGGCCGAAAGCTCCTCCGAGCCCGAGGCCACATTTTCCGCCCCGGCCTGGACCTGTCCCACGACATCGCGCAGTTTGGCGATCATGTGGCGCAGCGCCGCCGCCAAAGCGCCGATCTCATCCTTCTGGTCGAGGTCGATGGTCTGGTTGAGGTCGCCGGCCGCCAGCCCCTCGGCCGCCTTGACCCCGAGCAAAATGGGTTTGGCGATCATGCGGGCAATGACGAGTCCGAGCACCACGGCCAAGAGCACGCCGACGCCGATGCCCGAAGCCGACATGACCATCGCCCGGGAAGCGGCTTTCTCGCCGTCCGTCTTGCCTTTCTGGGCGGCGGCCAGGGAGTCGGCTATGAGTTCGTCGAGGAGCTTGAAGCAGCGGATCTGCTTAACCCGTGTGGTGACCATGGCCTGCTGGCGCATCTTGGCATAGACCTCCGCGATGCGGGCCACTTCGTCGGCCATTGCGGCAAACTGGCGCATGGTCTTTTCCACAGCCGGTTCGATTTCGTGCTGTATGAGGGCGATCTGTTCTTCGCGCGGGGCTTTTTGGGCGGCCAGCTCCTTGAGCTTGGCCACGGCCTTGTGCAGCGCCTCGTGGACGGGCTGGATTGCGGTCAGGCTTTTCCGAAAGACGGCGTTCTTGATATCGCGGCCTTCGCTGTTGCTCCATTGGCCAAAGGTGCAAGCCGTGGCGTCATCCCCGCCGGAAAAGGGCGTACCGGAAAGGGCCAGGGCCCAGGCGTTGGCCAAAAGCTTGTAGTGGTCGCCCCGGAACTTGGCGATCTTGCCGCTTAACGCGCCGGGATCCTTGAGATCGGATTTATCCCATTCCTTGGCCGCGGCAAAGGTTTCGTTGTTGATTTTGACCCATTCCTGCCAGGCTGGCACGAATTCTTGCCAGAGGCGCTTGGCCGCATCGGATTTGGGCAGCTTCTCGTATTCGTTCCAGGCTTCATGGTAGCTGTCGCGGACACGGGCGACGTTGTCGTACTGGCGTTTTCGGTCCTCTTCGGGCAGGCCGGGCACGAGCATGGTCCGCTGGGCCACGCGGACGGATTCGCCGGCGATTTTTATGAGCTGCAGGTCACGCACGGCCGGCATGTTGACGTCTGTTACCGTGCTTAATTGATGAGAAACAGCCGAGAGTCCCGCCAGCCCTACCAGCCCGACAACGAGCGTGATGGCGGCGCTGAGAAGGAAGCTTCCGATGAGTTTGACCCCGAGCTTCAAATTCCGCATGAAATACACCCCCTTGCCGGATTGTTCCACAGAAGACGCTTGCTGATGATTTCCCAAATTTCCTACGGCGGCGAGTGACGGCTTGTCAAATTTATCCGCTGCGTTTTGTGACGATTTCGGACAGCCCTGACGGTGACCATCGTCATGATCCCTGGAATGTTCCATGCAACCGTGGCTCCGGCGGGCCCTTTCCTCTCTGGACCGTCGCCTTTCTGGACAGATACGGTTCTTTGGTGTATAAAATTTAATCGACATGCATGATTTTTATGCAAAATAGATTGTCCACTCGCGGGAAACGCGCGCTTGCGTTTTTCAGAAAAAATCCCTTTCGCGGGGCGTCGTCGCCCTTGCTGGTCATTGGTGCGGCCGCGATCCTGGCGGCGGTCGTCATCGCCATGGCCGTCATCGACCTGGGCCGGGAAAAGCAATACGTCACCCAGCTGCTGCTGGAAAAAGGCGCGGCCCTGATCAAGGCCTTCGAAGCCGGAACCCGCACCGGCATGCGCGGCGGGTTCGGAGCCAATATCCGCCTCCAGCACCTGATCGAGGAAACGGCCAACCAGCCCGGCATCTTCTATATCGCCGTCACGGATACCGACGGACGCATTCTGGCCCACAACAACGCCGCGCGCATCGGCGACCAGCTTTTCAGCCCCAAAGCCATGCGGGAGCTGGCTCCGGACGCCACGGAAAAATGGCGACTGGCCAAAGAGGACGATGGACGCGAGTCCTTTTTGGTCTACCGGCGTTTCATTCCCTCGGCGCGGGGAGGCGGGAGGGGACTCCACGGCTTTCACGGCAATCATTCCTCCATGCACAACCCTGGTTTTTTCTGCACCGACGACTGCGACGTTCCCGGAGGCCGGCGCGACTTGCGCGGCATGCCGCTCATCATATTCGTGGGCCTCGACGTCGCCCCCATCGAGGCCGCCCGCCGGGTCGATCTGCAAAACACCCTGACCACGGCCGGCGTGCTGCTGGTGCTCGGACTTGGCGGCGTATTGGCCCTTTTCTGGGCCCAAAGCTACCGCGCACAGCGCCGGGCTTTGCGCCAGACCACGGCCCTGGCTTCGGAAGTGGTGGCCGCCATGCCGGCGGGGCTGTTGCTCGTGGCTCCGGACGGCCGGGTGGCCATGGCCAACGGCGCGGCCGAAAGCCTGGCTGGCGTTGCTTCCGGGGATCTCGTCGGCCGGCCGGTCGGCGAGGTGCTGCCGCCCGATATCCTGGAAAACGAGGAGGGCGGCGAACGCCAGATGGACGTGATTGTCGGCGGCGGCGGGCCCATTGCCCTTGGCGTTGCGGTTTCCGCCGTGCGCACCGAGGAGGGGACTCCGGTGGGGTCGCTGGTCGTCCTGCGCGACCTACGCGAGATGCGCCGCCTGGAGGCCGAGATCCGGCGGCGGGAGAAGCTGGCCGCCGTCGGCAACCTTGCCGCCGGAGTGGCCCACGAGATCCGCAATCCCTTGAGCTCCATCCGGGGCTACGCCGCCTATTTCGGGGCCAAGTTCGCCCCGGGCAGCGAGGACCGGCAGGCGGCCGAGGTCATGGTCCGCGAGGTGGACCGCTTAAACCGCGTCATTTCCGAACTGATCGAATTCGCCCGCCCCTCGGACATCAAGCGCCGGCCTGTGCGCCTGTCCGAGCTGGCGTCCCACGCCGCCCGGCTGACCCTGCCGGACGCCACGGCCCGGGGCGTGTCCGTGGACATTGCCGGCGCGGTCGAAGGCCCGGAAATCTTGGCCGATCCGGACAGGCTCACCCAGGCGCTGCTCAATTTGTGCCTCAATGCCATCCAGGCCATGCAGGCCGGCGGCGTCATGACCTTGGCCACGGGTACCGCCCCTGACGGACGGGCGTTTCTGTCCGTGGCCGATACCGGCGGCGGCATCGACGATATGGAGCGCGACCGGATTTTCGACCCGTATTACACCACCAAGCCGCATGGGACCGGACTGGGTCTGCCCATCGCCCACAAGATCGTGGCGGCCCACGGCGGCGAAATCGTCCTGGCCGCGCGGCCGGAAGGCGGCACCGTGGCCACGGTGTACCTGCCGTCCGACTTTCGGCGGACGAAGACGGAGCATCATGAATAAGGCGCAAATACTTGTGGTTGACGACGACGCCGGGCACCTGTCCATGCTGCGCACGGTGCTTTCCGGTTGGGGTTTCGTCCCCCAGGGGGCGTCCGACGGCGAGCAGGCCGTGGCCATGGTCCGGGAGAAAGCCTACGACGCCGTGCTGCTCGACGTGCGCATGGCCGGCATGGGCGGCATGGAGGCCCTTTCGCGCATCAAGGAGTACAACCCTTCGGTGCCGGTCATCATCATGACGGCCTACTCCTCGGTCGAGACGGCCATCGCGGCGCTCAAGACCGGAGCCTACGACTACCTGACCAAGCCGCTTGACCTCGACGTGTTGCGCCTGACCCTCGAGCGGGCGCTGGACCACATGCGTCTGGCGGCGGAGAACGCCTCGCTTCGCGAACAGCTCGGCCCTTCGGCCGGGGGGCAGGAAATCATCGGCAAGTCCAAGGCCATGCGCGATCTGTTCAACATGATCGGCCTGGTCGCCCCCACCGAGGCCACGGTGCTCATTACCGGGGAATCCGGCACGGGCAAGGAGCTTGTGGCCAAGGCCATCCACGCCGGCAGCCCCCGGGCCTCGGGGCCGCTGGTGGCCGTCAATTGCGCGGCTTTAAGCGAGACGCTTCTCGAGTCCGAGCTGTTCGGCCACGAGAAAGGCGCTTTCACCGGGGCCGAGCGCCGCCGGGAAGGACGGTTCCTGGCCGCCAACAAGGGCTCCATCTTCCTCGACGAGATCGGGGAGATCGCCCAGCCCATCCAGGCCAAGCTGCTGCGCGTGATCCAGGAACGCGAGATCCAGCGCGTGGGCGGCGACAAGCCGGTGGGCGTGGACGTGCGCATCCTGGCCGCCACCAACCGCGACCTCAAAAAAGAGGTGGAGGAGGGGCGGTTTCGCGAGGACCTTTATTACCGGCTCAATGTCGTGAGCATAACCGTGCCGCCCCTGCGCGAACGCGCCGAGGACATCCCGCTCCTGGCCCAGTTTTTCCTGGCCCGTTTCGCCGAGAAAAACCGTAAGCGCATCAAAGGGTTCACCCCTTCCGCCATGGACAATCTCATCCATTGCCCCTGGCCCGGCAACGTGCGCGAGCTGGAAAACGCCGTGGAGCGCGCGGTGATTTTGTCCGTCGGCGAGTATGTTTCCGAGCGCGAGCTGCCCCTTTGCGATCCCATCGGGACAAAGGCGGACGCCGGGGCGGGCGCTGGCGATGTGGGTGGGCTTACCGGACGCGCCCTCGACGATGTGGAGCGCGAGGTCATTCTGGCCACCCTCGAATCCTGCGGCGGGAACAAGAGCGAGACGGCCCGCGTGCTCGGTATCACCCGGGCGACCCTGCATAAAAAGCTCAAGAAATACGGTGATGATTAGGCCCTTTTGCCGCGGCCGGGTCGCGATGCCGGCCACGCCGTTTCGCCCGTCTGGGGGGCTTGGCGGGCGTTTTTTGTCGCCCCGTCTGCCGGCAAAAGGGGGGCGCTTTCTCCCCGCGCAAGCCATGCCCTTGTTGCATCCCGGAAGAAATCCGAGCATATTTTAAGGGGATTTTCCTTTCGGGGGCCTTGAAATGCCTCTCCAGACAAAATGCCCCGGGGAGACACGGCACGGGCGTAACGGCATGGCGAAAAGCCGCTTGCGGGCGCACGGCGCATGTGGGCCTCCCGCGTCAGGCAGGCGCAGCAATCGGGTGGACATCCTTCATGCCCCGGCAAGGAGCATCCATGAATTTGTTCCCAAAGACCATGCTCCTTGGTCTTGTCAACAACGCGGCGCTGCTGCTGGCGCTCGCCTTTCTTTACGATTCGTTCACCAGGGGCGAAGGACCCCATCCTTCCGGTCCAAGGCGCGTGCTGACGGCGATTTGCCTGGGCGGCATCGCCATGGCCGTGATGCTCAACCCATGGGAGCTGGAGCCGGGGCTTTTCTTCGATACCCGTTCCATTTTGCTCGGCGTGGCCGGGCTTTTTTTCGGGCTTATGCCCACGGTCGTGGCCACGGTGATGGTGGCCGGCCTGCGTTTGGCCCAAGGCGGCGTCGGCATGTATGTCGGCGTTGCCGTCAGCGTTGTCTCGAGTCTGATCGGGTTGCTCTGGCGGCGCTGGCGCAAGGACCGGCTGGCCACGATAACCCTTGGCGAACTCTATCTTTTCGGTGTGGCCGTCCATGCGGCCATGCTGGCCTGCATGCTGCTGTTGCCGGGCGACTATGCCCTGATGACGCTGCGTCGCATCGCCCTGCCGGTGTTTGCCGTTTACCCCGTAGCCACGGCGGCCCTGGGGCTTTTGCTGGTCAGGCGGCTGGCCCGAAACCAGCTTGTCATGCGGCTTTCCGAAAGCGAGTCGCGCTACCAGAGCCTTTTTGAAAATAGCCACGCCGTCATGTTGCTGATCGATCCCGAGGATGGCGCCGTGGTCGACGCCAATCCCTCGGCCTGCGCCTATTACGGCTGGACCCGCGAGGAGATCCGGCAAAAACGGATGCGCGACATCAACACGCTGCCGCCCGCTGCCGTGCGCGCCGCCATGGTGAACGCGAGGAATCGGCGTGTCACCACCTTCAGTTTCCGCCATCGTTTGGCCGACGGCCGCATCCGGGAGGTCGAGGTTAATGCCGGGCCGATTCGCCTCATGGGCCGGGAATTGCTGTATTCCGTGGTCATTGATGTGACGGATCGCCTGGAGGCCCAGCGTCGACTGATCGAAAGCGAGAAGCGGTTTCGCCAACTCGTGGAGCATGCCCCAAGCGGTGTTTTCGTCCAGACCGGGGGGCTTTTCGCCTACGTCAATCCCCATGCCCGCAGCTTGCTGGACGTGGATACGCCCGGGGCTTTGGTCGGCAGCCCGGTGTTGGAGCGCATTGCCCCCGAAGACCGGGCCATGGTGCGCGCGCGCATGCATGAAACCGACGTTCTCCACCGCGCCGTGCCCATGATCGAGGAAAACATGCTGCGCATGGACGGGGGCGCGTTTCTGGCCGAAGTGGCGGCGGTTCCCGTCGAGTGGGACGGCAAGGAAGGTTCCCTGGTCTTTTTCCACGACATCACCGAGCGCAAGCGCGACGAGGAGCGCCTGCGCCTAAGCGAAGCCCGAATGCAAAGCCTTTTCGCCGTCACCCAGATGGAGGCGGCCGGCCTCGACGAACTGCTCGTCCATGCCGTGGAAGAGGCCAGGCGGCTGACGGGGAGCCTTTTCGGCTGCATGTTTGTCGAGGACGGGGCGGACGGCCGGTTGTCGCGCGTGGCCGAGGCCTGTGACGGTCAATGCCTGCGCCATTGGCCGGGCGGACCGTTTGAGCGGCAAGTTCCGGAACAATGGTCCGAGGCGCTGACAGGCCGCCGGCCCATTGTCCTTGATGGCGGACCGGGGGGCCAAGACGGGGAGACCCTGTGCGTGCCCATCGTATCGGACAAGGAAGTGGCGGCAATGCTGGTCGTTGCCGGCAAGCGCAAACCCTACGACGCTTCCGACATCCGCATAACCTCTCTTTTCATGGATGCCGTATGGCGAATGGTGGCCAGACGACGCGATGCGGCGGCGTTGCTTTCGGCCAAGGAGGCGGCGGAGCGCGCCAGCCGGGTCAAAAGCGAATTTCTGGCCAACATGAGCCATGAACTCCGCACACCCTTAAACGGCATTCAAGGGATGACCCAACTGCTCGCCGCGACCAGCCTGACGCCCGAACAGCGCGAATACGTGCGCGCCGCCCTGGTTTCCTGCCGCCGGCTGACGCGTCTTCTGGGCGATATCCTCGACCTGTCCCGAGTGGAATCCGGCAAGCTCACCTTGCTCCCCGAACCGTTCCGGTTGGCGGACCTTCTGTCCGCGGTGGCGGCCGCCTTCATGCCGGCCTGCCTCGAGGCGGGAATCGACTGGGGCACGGAAGTCGCCCCGGGCGTCCCCGAGATTCTTTTCGGCGACGAGGGCAGGGTGCGCCAGATTCTCTACAATCTGGTCGGCAATGCCGTGAAGTTCACCAAGACCGGCGGCGTTCGCCTGGAGGTCTGGGCCGGGCCGGTCGACGCCTCGGGCTGCGGGAGCCTGTTTTTTGCCGTGACCGATACCGGGGTCGGCATCCCGGCACCGGAACTGGAACGGATTTTCGAAGCCTTTCACCAGGTGGAGCGGTCATTTTCCAGGCGTTTTCAGGGGGCGGGACTCGGTCTTGCCATCGTGCGCCGCCTGCTCGACCTCATGCAGGGGACCATCAGCGTGGAAAGCGAGGTCGGCCGGGGGACGCGTTGTGTGTGTGCTTTGCCGCTCATCCGTCCGCAACCGCAACATCAAAAAGAGCGGGCGGCCCTTGCGGCTGACGCCGCATCGGGAGCCGCCGCCGACATGCGCATTCTGGTGGCCGAGGACGACGCCATAAACGCCATGGCCATAAGCCGCATGTTGGAAAAACTCGGTCATGTCGTGACCGTGGCCCATAACGGTCGTGAAGCCGTGGACCTCGCGCTGACCGTCCAACCCGACTGTATTTTCATGGACGTGGGCATGCCGGTTCTCGACGGGGTCCAAGCTATGGCGCGCATCCGGGAGCGGAACCGGGAAGCGGGGCGAGAGCCCGTCCCAATCATCGCCATGACGGCCCATGCCATGGCCGGGGACAGGGAAAACCTGCTGGCCGCGGGCATGGACGACTACGTGTCCAAGCCCGTGGATCAGAATGCCCTGGTCGCGGCGCTGCTGCGGGCCCGGGGCAAGATGGCGACCTAAATAAGGGACTACTGTCTGTGTTTGACCGGGAGGCGCAAGGCCTGCCCGAGCGACAGGCGGGTCGCCTCCACGTTGGGATTGATCGCCATGAGATCGTCGGCGGAGATCCCCATGCGGCGGGCGATGACGCGGATGGTGTCCCCTTTTTTTACCGTATAGACCTTGCCCGACGGCCTGGCCTTGCTCTTTGGGGGCTTTGTCTCCTGGGGCGCGGCGACGATCTGGTCGGGGATGGGGTGTACGTCCCGGGCGTAGGCGCGCAGTTCGTCCACGCCGGCGATGGGGGGCAGGTGCTCCCGCTTGGCGATGCCGGCCAGAACGACGCCGCCGAGAAGCTTGGCCCCGGATTCCGTCATATGCACGCCATCGGCCGTGCGCAGGGTCAGGTGCTCGCCGGTTGCGCCGTCGCGGCCATGGCGGCTGTAATGGCCGTCGGGATCGCTGAAGGCGGCCTGGGTGTCGATGAAGCGACAGCCAGGCGCGGCGGCGCACATGGCCGCGAGCGCTGTGTTGACTTGCCCGACGCCCTTGGCCAGCTCCGTCTCGCCCATGGCCGGCACACCCACCCAGTAGACCCGGACGTTCGGATTGGCCGCGCGGCAGATGGCCACCATCTCGCGCGCCTTGGCGGCATAGGCCTTGGGCCAGTCGGGATTGTCGAAGAAGACGCGGCTGCCGTCCGGCCCATCCACGGGCATGACGTCGTTGGCCCCGATCATGATGACCACGACATCCGGCGGATCGTCGCCGGCGACGCGTTCGCGCAGCCTGGCCGGCCAGTCGAGAAGTTCGGGTCTGGTCAGCCCGGTCGAACGCGTGCCGTCGCGGGTGAAGTCGATGCCCGTCGCGCCGGCGAGGGCATGCTCCATCTGCTCGCCAAGGCTTATGGAGAGCGAATCGCCGACGGCGAGCACGCGCAGGGGCTTGGCGTGGGGCGGCTTGGGGGCGCGACGGGAAAAAAGGTCCGACGGGGTAAGCTGGCCGTCGGGTTGGGTCGTCTCGCCGCTCTCGCCTTTGCAGGAGACGGCCGTCAGACACAGGGCACAGGCCAAAAGCAGCGGGAGAACGCGCTCCGTCCCGACGTGTCGGGCGCGGGCTAGGCCGGCGTTTGGCGCCTTGGTGCGGAGATCATGGCTTGTTGGAAGCCGTCGTATTGGTCGCATCGGATTTCTTGGGCCGCAGTTCCATGTCCTTGGCCAGGGAGGCCAGGAAGGATTGAGCCAGGATGTCGCCCCCGGCCACGGTGAAATGTATCTTGTCGTTGGCCCGGACCTTGATCTTGACGCCTTTTTCATTGGGCAGAAACGTCGAATAATTGCCCTGGGCGTCGGTGAGCAGATTCCAGGTTTCGAGGAAGCGACTGGTGGAGTATTTGGCGCATTCCGTCTTGAGAATCTCGTTCATGACCTGGGCCTGCTTGGCAAAGGCCGGATCGCCCATGATGGGCAGCCCGATCCAGTAATTGCGGATGCCTTTGTCCTGCAGGGCGCCAAGAAGGTTTTCCAGGCGCATGGCGAAGACCTCGGGCCAGGTCTTGTTGGTGCTTCCGGGGGGGCGGGGTTTTTCGTTGACGTTGATGTACTTGGCGTCGTTGGCCCCCATCATGACGACCACGACGTCGGGATCGTATTTGTCGAGGAAGACGCGCAGCGCCCTGCCCCAGTCGTAATACTTGGGATTGGCCAGGCCGCTCGAAACCTTGCCTTCCTCGAAAAGCTGCACGCCGTCGAGTTCGGCCACGGACCGGCGAAGGGACAGGGATAGGCCGATGGCCAGGGAATCGCCCACCACCAGCATGCGATGCGGGGCTTGCAACTTGGCGGCCGTCAGTTTGGGGCCTTCCTGGTGTTCCGTTGCGGGTGCGCCCGCAACGGGGGCGGTGGCCTCTTCATCGCCCGTTCCCAGAGGATGGGGCGGAGCCAGGGCGGCCAGCAAGCCGGTCGTATCCACGGCTATATCGCCCTTGAGCACCGGCTGGTTGGGGTCCAGGCGGTCATGCAGGGCCTGGGCCGCCTTGGCCGTGGCCGGCGCGTCCCGACACGCCAGGGTGTTCTTGTAGGTCTCGTCGAAATAAGGAGCCAGGTCACAGTCCATTTTCCGGGAGACGGCGGCGAGGCCGGTTTCGCGCCAGAGGTTGCGCACGTGCCGCACTTCGCGGGCCACACCGGGGGCGGGGCCGTCGGCCAGCCGCTCATCGACCCACACCGACACCTTTTCAATGTTGGCCATGGCCGTCACCACCACGGCGATATAAAAAATCAGGCAGGCTTTTTTCCAGCTCATGGGCCTTGACTGTGCTCGGGAGTTAGGAGGAATGGGGGATTCGCCGCAAGCCATCGGTCGGCTTAGGCCCGGGCATTCTCGTTTGCGGGCGGGGTCGGGGCGTGATGGAAGGCGGCGGCCCGAACCGGCGTTGCGGCGGTAAAGAGGCGTTCGTATAACCAGAGGATGTGCCGGCGTGCGGCTGTCGGCGGGAAATGTCGCATCCGGTCAACTATAGAGCCGGCGGGGCGCTTTGTCCAGACGGGGAGCGGGTCGGCGGCGGGCGGTCTGGCCGATCGCCCGCCGCATGGTCCGAAAAAAGCTTTAATCGAGGTACTTGGTGGCGACCCAGCCTTCCAGCCCCCGGCCGGGGACAAAAACATGGGTCCAACCGCCCTGGTGGTAGAGCACCTGGACCTGCTCGCCGAGATCGAGCGAGGCCATGATGCCGCACTTGGTGGTCGGGCAGGACCGCAGGCTCAGATACTGGGTATTGACCTGGGCGTAGACGACGCTCGGGGCGACCACGACAGGTGTGGCCACGCAGCCGTATCCCGGCGACCAGTAGTAGCCGTCCGGGCAAACGGGCGGCGGCGTCGGCACGTACACCGTGGGGCCGGCCGCGACCACGCATCCGGACAGGGCCACAAGGGCCGTGAAACCAACCAACAGGCACACCGCGCGCATTGCCTTCATAAGTGCCTCCTCCCGCCTGGATTATGGGCCGCCGGGCCCGTGTTTCCGCGCAAGGCCGTATCGCTGGCCCGGCGACGGATGGGATGTATGAGCATGGAGTTTGCTACCACCCTGACGGCGGCCGGGTCAACGCATTCGGGACGGCCGCGCGCCGCCATGGGCCTTTACAAGATGCACAGGATAAGACTATATATTATCTTTTCTACAATTTCCGGCAAGTCGCGTCGCAAGGATATCGTCATGCCCCAACACTTCCTGACCATTCTGGATTTCTCCAAGCAAGAGGCGGCCGCCCTGCTCGACAGGGCCGCCGCCATGAAGGCCGTCGATTACCGCTCGGACCTGCTCGACGGCAAAACCTGCATCCTCGTCTTCGAAAAGGCCTCCACCCGCACCCGCGTCTCCTTCGAGGTCGCCGTGCGGCATCTCGGCGGCTGGCCCATTTTCATGACCCAAAACGATTCCCAGCTCGGCCGCGACGAACCCATCCGCGATACCGCCCGGGTGCTGTCCCGCTACGCCGACTGCCTGATCGTACGGACCTTCGGGCACCACAAGCTGGAGGAACTGGCCGCGGCCGGCTCCATCCCCGTGGTCAACGCCCTGTCCGACGAATACCATCCCTGCCAGATCATGGCCGACCTGCTCACCATGCGCGAGCACTCCGGCGGCCTGGAAGGGCTCACTTTGGCCTTTGTCGGCGACGGCAACAATATTGCCCATTCCCTTATCAACGCCGCCGCACGCTTCCCCTTCCGCGTGGTCGTGGCCGCGCCCAAGGGCTATCAGCCCGATCCCGCCGTGGTCGCCCGCGCCCGGGAAGAAGGGGCCGATGTGGCGGTGGTCGACGATCCCGCAGAAGCGGCCAAGGGCGCGGACTACCTCTATACCGACGTCTGGGCCTCCATGGGCCAGGAATCGGAGCAGGCCATTCGGGCCAGGGCCTTCGCCGGATTTCAGATCAACGACGCCCTCGTCGCCCTGGCCAAGCCCGACGTCAGGGTGCTCCATTGCCTGCCCGCCCATCGCGGGGAGGAGATCACCGATTCCGTCATGGAAGGGCCGCACTCCGTGGTCTGGGACGAAGCCGAAAACCGCCTCCATGTCCAGAAAGCCATTCTCGAATGGATTTTCACCAAGGGGAAATAACCCCGCAAAAGGAACGAGCCATGAGCGCCATCAAGAAAGTCGTGCTCGCCTATTCCGGCGGCCTCGACACCTCCGTCATCCTCAAATGGATCAAGAAGACGTATGACTGCGAAGTCATTACCGTCACCTGCGACCTGGGCCAGGAAGAGGAACTCGACGGCCTGGAGGAAAAGGCCCTGCGCACCGGCGCGTCCAAGGCCTACATCGACGACTTGCGCGAGGAATTCGCCAAGGATTTCATCTTCCCCATGCTGCGCGCCGGCGCCGTCTACGAAGGCCGCTACCTGCTCGGCACCTCCATCGCCCGGCCGCTTATCGCCAAGCGCCTGGTCGATGTGGCCCGGGCCGAAGGCGCCCAGGCCGTGGCCCACGGCGCGACCGGCAAGGGTAACGACCAGGTCCGCTTCGAGCTGACCACCGGCGTCCTGGCTCCCGATCTGCGCACCATCGCCCCCTGGCGTGAATGGGACTTCGCTTCGCGCACCGACCTCATCAATTTCGCCAAGCAAAACGGCATCCCCGTACCCTCGGACAAGAAAGGCTCGGACCACAGCATGGACCGCAACCTGCTGCACTTGAGCTTCGAGGGCGGCGAGCTGGAAGACCCCTGGAACGAGCCCGGCCCCGACACCTATCTCCTCACCGTGCCCGTCGAGAAGGCCCCGGACACCCCGGACGTCGTCACCATCGATTTCGAGCACGGCGACCCGGTGGCCGTTGACGGCGAGAGACTCTCGCCGGCCTCGCTCATAAAGCTTCTCAACACGCTCGGCGGCAAACACGGCATCGGCCGTATCGACATGGTCGAGAACCGCTTTGTCGGCATGAAGTCGCGCGGCGTCTACGAGACCCCGGGCGGCACCATACTCCATATCGCCAAGCGCGACCTCGAAGGCATCTGCCTCGACCGCGAGGTCATGCATCTGCGCGACGGGCTCATCCCCAAGTATGCCGAGATGGTCTACAACGGCTTCTGGTACGGTCCGGAACGCAAGGCCCTGCAAGCCATGATCGACGAAGCTTCCAGCCGCGTCACCGGTGCCGTGCGCGTCAAGTTGTACAAGGGTCAGGCCTATCCGGTGGGCCGCAAGTCGCCCAATAGCCTCTACAACCCCAAGCTCGCCACTTTCGAAAAGGACGAGATCTACAACCAGGCCGACGCGTCCGGCTTCATCAAACTGGTCGGCCTGCGCCTGCGCGGACTCGGGAAGTAGGGGAGGGGGGAAGCGCAGGGGCTCCGCCCCTGACCCCGCCAGGGCTCTGCCCTGGACCTGCCGGGGGGCTTGATGCCCCCCGGGCCCCCTTTTTCGGCTTTGGTCGGGCGAGACCATGGCGGGGAAGCGGGACGCCGGACGGATTGCGGCGACAAGGTGCGCCAGCGGCGAAGCGCCGCATGGAAGAACGTTAGGACCAGGGGATTATACAACTCCGTTGAGAGTTTTTGGGGGAGGGTGGGGGTCCGGGGGAGGGAACCCCTTTTTTTGCAAAAAAGGGGTTCCCTCCCCCGGTTCCTCTTCCCCTCCTCCGGAGGATACACACCATGTCCACCAAAATGTGGGGCGGGCGGTTTGGCGAAGGAACCGGGGCCTTGATGGAGGCGTACAGCGAGTCGGTTTCCTATGACCGACGCATGTACCGGCAGGATATTGCCGGTTCCAAGGCCCATGCCCGGATGTTGGCCAAGCGCGGCGTTTTGACCGGCGACGAGGCCGAACGCATCGTGGCCGGTCTGGATCAGGTGCTGGACGAGATCGAGGTGGGCGGGTTCCCCTGGCGGGGGGAGTTCGAGGACGTGCACATGAATGTGGAGCAACGTCTGACCGAACTCATCGGCCCCCTTGGCGGCAAGCTGCACACCGGCCGCAGCCGCAACGACCAGGTGGCGCTGGATTTCAGGCTCTACGTGGCCGAGAGTCTGGATGTCTGGACAAAGCTTTTGCGGGAGCTGATCGGCGTTTTCCTTGACCGGGCCGGAGAGCACAAGGACACGTTGCTGCCGGGCTGCACGCATATGCAGCCGGCCCAGCCCGTGAGCCTCGCCCATCATCTGCTCGCCTATGCCTGGATGCTGCGGCGCGACTGCGAGCGGGCCGAGGATGCGCTCAAAAGGGTCAAGGTGTCGCCTCTTGGCGCGGCCGCCCTGGCCGGCACCACCTATCCCCTCGATCCGGGCATGGTGGCCCGGACGGTGGGCTTCTCCCAGGCCTTCGCCAACAGCATGGACGCCGTCTCGGACCGCGATTTCGTGCTGGAGCCCCTTTTTTGCGCCTCGCTGGTCATGGCGCATCTGAGTCGCTTTTGCGAGGAGATCATTCTCTGGGCCAACCCGCGTTTCGGCTATGTTGCGCTGCCCGATGCCTACGCCACAGGATCGAGCATCATGCCGCAGAAAAAAAATCCCGACGCGGCGGAACTGATGCGCGGCCGGGTGGGGCGGGTGTATGGCTCGCTTATGGGGCTGCTTACAGTTGTCAAGGGGTTGCCGCTGACGTACAATCGGGACTTGCAGGAAGACAAGGAGCCGTTTTTCGACGCCGATGACACCGTGCGGGCCTCGCTTCGGGTCATGGCCGGGATGCTTGGCGCACTGGCCTTTCGTCCCGAACGTATGCGCGAAGCCCTGACCCAGGGCTATCTCAACGCCACGGAGCTGGCGGATTATCTGGCGGCCAAGGGTGTTCCGTTTCGGGAGGCCCACCACATCACCGGCCATGCCGTGGCCTTTGCCGAATCCAAGGGCAAGGCGCTCGAAGAATTGACCCTTGACGAATTGCGTGTGTTTTCACCGGCCATGGAGGCTGATGTTTTCGAGGCCCTGCGGTATGAAACCGCCGTGGCCAGACGTAACGGACCCGGCGGCACGGGTCCCGAATCCGTGACCGCACAGATGGCGGAACTTACCCGATGGCTTCAAAAACGCTAAATCTGCAGCTCTCCTGCCTTTCCGCCATAAGCGGCATTATCGACAAGGCGCTCGACCTCGAGCAGTCCCTCCAGGATATTTTGCGCATCCTGGCCGAGACGCTCTCCATGAAGCGCGCCACCATCACCCTGGTCGACCGCTCCACGGGCAAGCTTGTCATCAGCGTTTCCCAGGGGCTTTCCACCGAGGAAAAGCGGCGGGGCGTGTACGGCCTCGACGAGGGCGTCACCGGGCTCATTTTCCAGACGGCCCAGCCCTACGTGGTGCCGGACATCCGCAACGAGCCGCTTTTCCTGGATAAAACACAGTCGCGCAAGATCGAGCGCCATACGATCTCCTTTGTCGGAGTGCCGATCATTTTGCACGGCCAGGCCATCGGCGTGCTCAATGTGGACCGGCTTTTCGGCGACGAAGTGGACTACGGGGAGGACGTGGCCTTTTTGACCGTCGTGGCCACGCTCATTGCCCAGTTCATGAGCCTCAACCAGAAATACGAGGCCAAGGTCGAGAATCTCAAGCGGGAAAACATCTCGCTCAAATACAAGCTGTCCCAGGAATCCCAGGGGCTCTATATCGTCGGCAAGAGTCTGGCCATGCAGGAAGTGCAGCGCCAGATCGAAAAGGTCGCCCCGACCCGGGCCACGGTGCTGCTCCTTGGCGAGTCCGGCACCGGCAAGACGCTTATCGGCCGCATCATCCACGATCTTTCCGAGCGCAAAGACTATCCCTTCATCAAGGTCAACTGCGCCTCGATTCCGGAAACCCTGCTGGAATCGGAACTCTTCGGCTATGAAAAGGGTGCGTTCACCGGGGCGGACCAGACCAAGCCCGGCCGGTTCGAAGAGGCCAACAAGGGCACGCTTTTTCTCGACGAGATCGGCGAACTGCCGCTCGGGCTCCAGGCCAAGCTGCTGCGCGTGCTCCAGGACAAGGAGTTCGAGCGCCTGGGCAGCAACAAAACCCGGCAGGCGGACGTGCGCATCCTGGCCGCCACCAACAAGGATCTGGCCGCGTTGGCCGAGGAGGGTTCCTTCCGACCCGATCTCTACTACCGGCTCAACGTTTTTCCGCTCAACGCCCCGCCGCTTCGGGACCGCAAGGAAGACATCCCGAGCCTGCTCATCCATTTTCTCAACAAGGTCTCCAAGGAATACGCCCGCAAGCTGACCTTTTCCACCGAGGCCCTGGCCGTGCTCAAGCAATACGACTGGCCGGGCAATGTCCGCGAAATGGAGAACCTTGTCGAACGGTTGGTGATTTTGGCCGAGAACGAGCGGATCGACGCCGACCTCATCCGGCCCTACCTGACCATCCAGCCCCGGGAAGAGGGCGGCCAGGAGCTCGAGTTCGGCGGCGAAAGCTCTCCGTCGCTGCAAAGCCTGGAGAAGTCCGTCATCATCGACGCCCTGCGCCGCAGCGGCGGCATCCAGCACAAGGCGGCCCGCGAACTCGGCATCACGCCGCGCCAGATGGGCTACCGGGTCAAAAAATTCAATCTCGAATCCCTGGTCGCCGTGCAGCGGGTCAAGAGCCGCGCTTAGGCGTGGTTGGAGAGGAATATGCGAGAGGGGGAACCCGTTGAAATGGGTTCCCCCTCTCGCGTTTTTTCTTTTCGGAACTTTCACTGCAACTAGCGCGTCATTTCCAGGTAGAGGCGGTTGAGCGCGTCAAACAGCTTGACCCGGGCGTCCTCGAATGCGTCCATGCGGGCCGCGGCTTCCTCGTTTTTTCCTTGCCCGGCCAGGCCGGCGATGGTCTTGGCCAGGGCGTGCACGCGCTCGTGGTGCTGTCCGATTTCCTGAAACGTCGCGGCATCGCCGAATTTGCTTTGTCCCTCGTCGTCGTACCAACGGCCGAATTGGCACTGGTGGTGATCGGCCACTTCCGAGGCCTCCAGGCGCGCATGGCCCAGCAGCACGGCTTCCAGGCGGGCCCGCCAGGCCAGATGGGCGGTCTTGATGGCCGCGATGTCAAACGGCGCGTCACCCAGTCGAAACCCCTCGATCTCCCGGGCCAGATGGCCGGTCAGCCGCGTCAGCTCCCGGGCGGCGGAATTGACCTGCAGGACGCCGGCGGCCATATCGGCCACCGATTGGGCAACGGTGGCCGCGCTTTCGGAGATGCCCTGCACGGCTATATGCCCGCTTCTGGCCCGGTCGCGCATGTCCGTCGCTTTCTCGGATGTCGCGGCCAGGTTCCGGGCGATTGCGGCCGTGGCTTGGGAATGTTGCGCGGCGGCGCTGGAGCTGGCGAAGACCATATCTTTGAGGGCGTCCACGATTTCGGTGATGCCGCCCACTTCCCGGCTGACCGCCATCATGGACTCCATGAGCGCGTCCGTCTCGCCGATCTGCTCTTCCGCAAGGCGCATGCTGTCCTCGACGGCGGCGACAGCGCTTTCCGTGGCGGCCAGATTGTTGCCGGCCATGGTCTGGATGGAGTGGATGGCCGTCTCCACATCCTTGGTGGCGGCCATGGTTTTTTCGGCAAGCTTGCGCACTTCGTCGGCCACCACCGCGAAGCCGCGCCCGGATTCGCCGGCGCGGGCCGCTTCGATGGCCGCGTTTAGGGCGAGCAGGTTCGTCTGGTCGGCGATGTCGGCAATGACGCCGAGGATCGCGCCGATGGATTTGCTGTCGCGTCCCAGGGCGTCCATGTCGTGTTTGAGGGCCACGGCCCGGTCACGAACGCTTTCGATGGAGGTCGTGACCTGTCGCAGACCGTCGACGCCGCTTGAGGCCTGTGTGCCCAGGGATTCGATGCGCGTGGCGTTTTCCCGGGCCGTCCGGGAGGCCCGGTCGACGGCGTCCCGGGCTCGCTCCATGTTACCGGCGATGTCGTCGCTGGCTTGGCGCATCTGGGTGACGGCCGCGGCGATGCTGCCGATGTGGCCGGCGACTTCCCCGGCGGCCGCGTTGACGGCCTCCATCTCGCCCGAAAGCCGGTGCGACTCGTCGTCGATGCCGGACGCCTCGGCCTTGGCTTCCTGGGCCATGGCGCATGCTTGGTCGGAGTGGTGTTCGAATTCCCGGGAATAGGCGGCGATGGTGTTCACGGCGTTGCGGTCGTTGATGCAAAACGTGCGCAGCCGCGTTACGGCCGGGCAGTCCGCCTCGGGGTCGACGCAGCCGCGCAAATCCCCGGCGGCAAGGCGCAGCAGCGCTTCCTGGTTTTTCTTTTGCCGCCGGAGCAACGGCAGCAGGCGGCGGCAGGCGAACCAGACGGCGCAGACGGCGAAAACGGTCCAGCCAATGGCCAGGGTGGGCGGCAGCCAGGAAGTGGCTGGCACGAACGCGGCGATGAGCGTCAGGCACCAGTCAAGGGCCAGCAGGCCGGCAAGAAGGAAAAATACGGGCATGACGGCGGGGCGGGGCATGGATGTCTCCTCGAGTGCAATGGGGCGTTGCGGAAAGAACGGGGAATGCCGGAGAGATGTATCGCCTCGGCAAAACGCGTGTCCTGTCGGGACGGTCGGTTACCAGACGACCGGTTTCGGATTGATGTCGTCGTTGTCCATCTGCTGCCAGTAAGGAGAGAGAGGAGGGTGGATGCCGATCCGCCGCGTGGCCCCGGCGTCATCCGTCTGTCCCCACCGTTTGAAGCGTTCGTTGCCGCCGCCGAACGCTGAGGACCAAAATGTCCGAGTTTTCGATCCTCCGTCATACGCCTCCTTGTTCCGCTTTCCGCCGCCTTGGGGCGGGGGGCAATTGCTCAATTGACGCCCGCCGTTGCGGGCGGAAATCTCGATTGCTTTCATAGCGCAAGTTATTGCGGGCAGCCAGTCTGGAGAGGCTTTTTGCATTCCTTCGGGGCAGAATGAAAAAGGCCGCCCACACGATGCGCGGGCGGTCTTTGGGGTGACGTATAAGCGTTTCTGGAAGAAAGGTGAGGTGGTTAACACCATAAAAAGTTTCAGGAGGGGGAGAGCGCGAGAGGGGAAACCCTTTTCAAAGGGGTGCCCCTCTCGCATCTCTTCAGCCTTAGGCCCGGCTGAAATGGCGGTACTTGATGCGGTGGGGAATGTCGGCGTCGGCTCCGAGGCGCGCCTTGCGGTCGGCCTCGTATTCCGTGAAGTTGCCGTCGAAAAAGACCGCTTTGCTGTCGCCTTCGAAGGCCAGAATGTGGCTGGCCACGCGGTCGAGGAACCAGCGGTCGTGGCTGATGACCAGGGCCGAGCCGGCAAAGGACAAAAGGGCGTCTTCCAGGGCCCGCAGGGTGTTGACGTCCAGGTCGTTGGTCGGTTCGTCGAGCAGCAGCACGTTGGCGCCGCTTTTGAGCATCAGCGCCAGATGCAGGCGGTTTTTCTCGCCGCCGGAGAGCACCTTGACCTTCTTTTGCTGGTCCTGGCCGGTAAAGTTGAACCGGGCCACGTAGGCGCGGGCGTTGACGTCCCTCGTGCCCAGCCGGATGGTGTCGTAGCCCTCGCCCACGGCCTCGAACACAGTCTTTTCTGGATCAAGGGATTCACGGTTCTGGTCCACGTAGGCCAGCTGCACCGTCTCGCCGAGCTTGAAGCTGCCGGCGTCGGGCGTTTCCTGCCCGGTGATCAACTTGAACATGGTGGTCTTGCCCGCGCCGTTGGGGCCGATGATGCCGACGATGGCCCCGCGCGGCACGGTGAAGGTCAGGTTTTCGAAAAGCAGCTTGTCGTCGAAGCCCTTGGACACGCCCTCGGCCTCGATGACGTTCTTGCCCAGGCGCGGTCCGGGCGGAATGTAGATTTCCAGGTCCTTGGCCAGACGGTCGCTTTCCTGGGAGGCCAGGGATTCGTAGGCGGTGATGCGGGCCTTGGACTTGGCGTGACGGCCGCGCGGGGACATGCGCACCCACTCGAGTTCGCGGGCCAGCGTCTTCTGACGTTCGCTTTCGGACTTTTCCTCCTGGCGCAGCCGTTCCTGCTTCTGCTCCAACCACGAGGAATAGTTGCCCTTCCAGGGAATGCCCCGGCCACGGTCGAGCTCCAGGATCCAGCCGGCCACGTTGTCCAGGAAATAGCGGTCGTGGGTGACGGCGATGACCGTGCCCGGATAGCCGTGGAGGAAATGCTCCATCCAAGCCACGGTTTCGGCGTCCAGGTGGTTGGTGGGCTCGTCGAGGAGCATGATGTCGGGCTTTTGGAGGAACAGGCGGCATAGGGCCACGCGGCGACGCTCACCGCCGGAGAGCACGGACACGGGCGTGTCCGGGGGCGGGCAGCGCAGGGCGTCCATGGCCATCTCCAGCCGGCTGTCGAGTTCCCAGGCGTCGCAGGCGTCGAGCTTTTCCTGCACCTCGCCCTGGCGTTCGATCAGCGCGTTCATGGCGTCATCGTCCATGGGCTCGGCAAAGGCGGCGTTGATGTCCTCGAATTCCTTGAGAAGCGCCACCGTGTCGGCCACGCCTTCCTCGACCACCTCGCGCACCGTCTTTTGCACGTCCACCAGCGGGTCCTGCTCCAGATAGCCGATGGTGTGCCCCGGGGTCAGGACGGTTTCGCCCTGGAAATCCTTGTCCACCCCGGCCAGAATCTTGAGCAGCGTGGATTTGCCCGCGCCGTTGAGCCCCAGCACCCCGATTTTGGCGCCGTAGAAATACGACAGCGAGATGTCCTTGATGATCGGCTTCTTGTCATGGAACTTGCTGACGCGGATCATCGAATAAATGATCTTATTCGGCTCGGCGGCCATGAAACCTCCTGCGTAGGAATATAATGAAAAGACAGTGCGAGAGGGGAAACCCTTTAAAAAGGGTTCTCCCCTCTCGCGCTCTCCCTTTCCTAAATTTTCTAACGGGTTTTAAAGGCTACTTGGAACGGATGTCGGGCGAAAACATGCCGTTATGATGCAAAGTCTTTGGAAAGGGGGCCCGGGGGAAGAACCTTTCTTCAGAAAGGTTCTTCCCCCGGCATGATTTCTCAATACACTTATCCCTTTTTACGGGAGATGGCTTCCTGGAGCTTCTCGCCGAGGAGTCCCAGGCCGCCGCCGGAAAAGCCGCCGCCGGACTTTTCCTTTTTGGCGTACTGCCGCCAGTCGTCGTTCTCACGGTCGCCGTGGCCGCGGTGATCGCGGTTGTCCCGCTTGAAATCCCGCTCCTTGGTGCCGCCGACGGGGGCGAGGGTCATCTTGCGATTTTCCGTGTCGATCTCGGAAACGATGACCGGCACCGTGTCGCCGGATTTGACCTTTTCATAGGTCGCCGGCTCCAGAGCGTCGCGCAGCTTGGACGCCGGCAAAAGGCCGGTGACCCCGGGGGCGAGGTTGATGAACAGGCCGTACTGCTGGCGGTTTTCCACGATGCCCTCGACGGTCGCGCCAACGGTGAAGGTCTCGGGCACCTTTTCCCAGGGATCGCCGGCCGCTTCCTTGAGGCTTAAGGAAATGCGCCGTTTGGCCAGGTCGATGTCCTTGATGGACACCGTGACGACGTCGCCGGGGTTGACCACGTCGGACGGCTTGGCGATGCGGCGGGTGTGGCTCATCTCGCTGACGTGGATAAGCCCCTCGATGCCCGGGGCGAGTTCCACGAACGCGCCGAAGTCGGCCAGCCGCGTCACCTTGCCCTCGACCTTGTCCCCGACGGCGAACTTCTCGCTCACGCTGTCCCAGGGATCGGGTCCGGCCTGCTTGATGGAAAGCGAAATGCGGGGACGGCCTTTCTTGTCGCGGTCGAAGGCCAGCACCTTGACCGTGACGGCCTGTCCCAGCGACACGGCGTCCTCGGGCTTTTCGGCCCGGGACCAGGACAGCTCGGACAGGTGGACCAGCCCTTCGAGTCCCGGAGCCACTTCGGCAAAGGCACCGAAGGTGGCGAAGCGGGTGATTACGGCCGGGATGACGTCGCCGGGATTGACCGATTCCAGGAACCGCAATTCCGATTCGGCCCGTTCCTCTTCGAGCAGCTTGCGCCGGGAGACGACGATATTGCGGCCGTCGCGTTCGAAGGTGGTGATGGCGAAGCTGTAGGTTTGACCGACATGGGCCTCGGGGTTTTCGGTGAAGGCGATGTCGATCTGGCTGACCGGGCAGAACGCCCGGCGGTGCAGGATCTCCACGTCGAAGCCGCCCTTGCGCGAGGCCGTCACCTTGCCTTCCACGGGCACGCCCGCCTCGAACGCCGCCCGAAGCGCCTCGGCGCCGCCTTGTCCGGTCAAAGCCTTGGACAGCAGCACCTCGTCGCCGCGCAGGGAAACGACGTAAAGGGTCACGGATTCGCCTTCGCTGACGGTCAGCGTGCCTTCCTCGTCGAGAAACTCCGACTTGTCGGCCACTCCGTCGAGCTTGGTGCCGGTGTCCACCACCACGGTCGTGTCGGTGATGGTGATGATGGGTCCGGTGATACGGTCGCCAACGTTGATTTCGCCGCCACGTTCGGCCAAAGAGGCCTCCATGAGCGCGGCGAATTCGCCCTCGGCCGGCATGTCCTTGGTGTCCGGCGTCTTGTCTGCCATGATCGCTCCGAGATAAAAGAGGATGATTTGGGCGCGAACGCGCCGGGGCGCACTGTAGCGCAGCGGCGCTCCTTGTCAAATGCCAATTCGGCCCTATATGAGGAAAATTGGTCTGCAAGGTTTTTTTGGGGAGGCTCCATGGACCCAGTCACCCATGTCGCGGCCGGCGTGCTTATCGGACAGGCCGCCAAAGACCGCTTTCCGGCCGGCCGGGCGCTCGTGCCCCTGGCCGCCTTTGCCGCCTGGATGCCTGACATCGACAACGTTGTCACGCTGTTCGGCCCGGAAGCCTACATGCGCTACCACCGGGGGCTGACCCATTCGCTTCTCGGCGGCGCGGTCATGGCCTGGCTTTTGGCCTTTATCGTGAGCCGGTTTTGGCGCGAGGTCAACCTGGCCCGGCTCTTTGTCCTTTTCTACCTGTGCGTGCTGTCGCACCTTTTTCTCGACTGCATCACCACCTACGGCACCGGGATTTTTCAGCCGTTCTCCGATGTTCGCGTCTCCTTTCCCTCGGTCTTCATCCTCGACCCGATCTACACCCTGACCCTGGTGACGCTGGGGGTGGTCGGGGCGCTTCGTCCCATGGCCCGCAAGAAGCTGGCCACGGCCGGACTGGTCGTACTGCTGGCCTGGCCGGCGTTTAGCTTCGGCGTGGGCCAGTTCGTGGCCGCCCGGGCCCAGGCGCTTTTGGCCGGGCAGGGGGAGCGCGTCGCGTCCGTCACCGTCCAACCCGACGCCTTTGCCCCGCTATGGTGGAAGGTCGTGGCCGACAAGGGGGATTCGTATCTGCTCACGGGGCTGACCCTGACCTCGCCGGATACGCTCTTGCCCGTGCGCCGCTTCCACAAGGCCGACCGGGCCGAACTCGAGGCCCTGGGCCGGCAGGCTCCTGTTTTTTCCGAGTACGTCTGGTTCACCGATTTTCCGGTCAAATCCGCGAACACCACCCCGCAAGGCTCCACCGTCACCTTCAAGGACCTGCGATTCATGGCCATAAACCCCCTGGTGGCCGAGGTGCGCGGTCCGGCCGTGCCCTTTACGCTCACGGCCTATCTCGATCCGGCCGGCAAGCTGGTGCGGGCGCTCTTTTCCCAGGTGGGCAAGGCGGAGGTGATCTTGCCCGCTATGGCGCTTCGATGAGGAAGGTCTTGCCGGCATCGGCCAGAGCCTGCCTGACGGCTTCCAGACCCATGCAAGCGGCCCAGGCCGTCAGCTCTTTTCCGGTGTAGCAGTCTCCTGCCAGGCCAAGGACGGCTTACCGATGGGCTTGGCGGATGCCTGCGATATGCCCGGGCTGGGCGGGGATAATGCGGTAAGACATGAAGGCTGGTAAACGCCGGTTGGGGATCGGGGTCAAGGGGCGGCGCGCGACATGCCGCCCCTGTGGCATCTCTTCGCGTCTATCGGGCCGCTTCCAACGGCACGCAGATTTCCGTCAACCACTCCTCGGGCGGCGTGGTCTTGGGATCGTTCAAGTAGAACTCCAGGCTCGGCGCGCCGGCGAACTCCCGGCCCGAGTCCGGTCCCCATACGCCGCACAGCCAGGCATAGGCTCCGGCGAGCAGGGTATACGGCCCTTTGATCACGGCTGTGGCGTAGTCGCCGTCGCCAACGACCGCAACCGGCAATTCCGGCGTGCCGGCAAAACCCTCCGGCACGGTCAGGCAGGCGTCGTAGCGGATTTTTTCCGGCGGTGTGATCTGGGGATCGTCGTGCCCCACGCCCAGGAATTTTGTGTCAGGCCCGAAAAGGCCGCGTTTGCCGGCCTCGGCGCACAGCTTCACCCAGGCCGCCTCGCACTGGTCATAGGGTCCCACATGCCGCACGCAGGCCACGCGCAGCGGCGGCAAACGCTTGATCGTCACTTCAAGTTCCATGCATCTCTCCTTCATGATAATAGGGGGCAACAGTTCCGACAGTTCCCTGGGGCGCGACCGTCCCCGGAACGCCTTACGCCAGGCGGAGGGGGGCATGCCGTAGGCGGCGCGAAAGGCGCGCGTGAAAGCCTCCGGCGCTTCGAATCCCGCCCTCAAGGCCACCTCCGTAACGGAGCATTTCCCATAAGACAGCCGGTGCGTCGCCCGCGCCAGCCGTAGCCGGCGCAGGTAGGCCCTGACGCTTTCTCCGGTCATCCCGGTGAAAATGCGGTGGAAATGGTAGGGCGAAAAATGGGCCTCGCGCGCGATGTCATCCAGGCTCAGTTCCTCGTCAAGCCGCGCTTCCATGAACCGCATGGCCCGCATGATCCGCCTCTGCCATTCCTTCCTCGTTTCCGTGCCCATGTTCCCTCCGCTTCCCTGATTAGCCGTTCCCGTGGCGCTTCGCCTGACGATCCTTGCTCTTTTTTGAAGACCATCGATTGTTGTTTTGTGGTATAAAATTATTGTTGAACGATAATTCAATCTCGACTATCAGGGTTTTGTCCGGACGATCCCGCCGCCGTGCGACGGGGAGGGCAAGGGCGTGGCACGGCCGGCCGCGCCCTTGACAACACAAGGAGTCGGTACATGAAATGCTGCATCGCCCTGTTCCTGGCTTTCGCGCTGCTTGCCGGCTGCGCCAAGACGGTGTCCACGAATCTCGCGACCGGTCAAGGCCTTGTCGCGGGCCGGCAATTGGGCAGGACCGCCGTGCTGGTCTGGTTCGGCTTCGAGGCGAACGACGCCAAGGGGAAAAAGAAAATCGAGAAAGTTCGGGAGATCATCACGACCCGGTTCACCCGGTTGCCGGGGACGACGCTCGGCGGCGACGACGCCCTGGTCAAGGCGCTTGAACCCCTTGCCTGGCGCGACGCGGGCGACGTGGAACTGCTGGCCGCGGCACGCAAGGCGGGCTGCGACAGCGTGGCCCTGGTCGAGGTGGCCGCCTGCGGCGGCGAGCTGAGCATCGGGCTCACGCCGCTTCCGGTCTGGGCTGTGACCACGCGGTTCTCCTACCGGCTGCGGCTGCTCGACGTGCAATCCGGCAGGCTCGTGCAAAGCGCCATGCGCGGCAGGGAAACCGGCGGGGCCTATACCGTGCGGGGCCTCGATGCGCTCATGCGCGATTTTGACGCGGACCTGGCGTCCGTGCTGACCTTCGCCACACCCCAGGCGACTCTGGAAACGCATTAATCCCTGGAGCACGCAATGGAATCGAAAAGCAATCTGGACCGTATCCGCCGCCTTGGCGGCATACTTGAACGCGTCTGCCTGATCGCCGCCGTATCGTTCGTGCCGCTGACCGCCTTGTTCTGGGCCGCGTTCAACAGCCTGCCGTCCACCATGACCGCCGAGGCCGTCAGGCAGGCCGCCTCTCCGGTGCTCCCGGCCTGGGTGCGGGGGCTGTGTTTCCTTACGGCCCTGGTCCCTGGCACGGCGCTTATGCTGACCCTGTTGCGCCTGCGCCATCTTTTTGCCCTGTACAAGGAAGGCCGCATCTTCACCCTGGCCAACGTGGTCTGCTTTCGTTCCGTGGCCAGGGCGCTTTTGTGGTGGGCCATTGCCTCCATCATCCATACGCCGCTTTACGGGTTGGCCGTCACCGCCGCCAATCCGCCCGGGCGGCACTTGCTGACCCTCGGCATCGGCTCCACGGAGGTGGAGCTCTTTTTCATCGCCACCCTGGCCGTCGTCATTTCGCGGGTCATGGACGAGGCCCGACGCCTGGACGAAGAACAAGCCCTGACGGTATAGGCCCGGCCATGCCGATCATCGTCAACCTCGATGTCATGCTGGCCCGTCGCAAGATGGCCTCCAAGGATCTGGCCGAGGCCGTGGGCATCACCGCCCAGAACCTTTCCATCCTCAAAACCGGAAAGGCCAAGGCCATCCGTTTCGCCACCCTGGAAGCCATCTGCCGGGAGCTCGCCTGCCAACCCGGCGACATTCTGGAATACCGGCCGGATGTCGCCACGGTGGAATAAAAAGGAATCCCATGCCATACGCCGTCATTCTGGCCCATCCCCGTCCCGGCAGCTTCAACCATGCCCTGGCCCACGCCGCCTGCGCCGCCCTGGGGCGTCTGGGCGCGGAGGTCCGCTTGCACGACCTCTATGCCGAGGGCTTCGATCCCTTGCTCGAAGCGCCCGAGATGGGCCGCGATGCGCCGTTGTCTCCCTCCCTTTCGCTGCATTGCCGGGAGATCGCCGCCGCCGAGGGCATCGTCATCGTGCATCCCAACTGGTGGGGCATGCCGCCGGCCATTCTCACCGGCTGGGTGGATCGCGTCATGCGCCCGGGCGTTGCTTACGAATTCCTGGAAGGCGACAATGGAGAAGGCGTGCCGCGCGGACTGCTTTCCGCCCGGGGGGCCGTGGTCCTCAACACCTCCAATACGGCCCGGGAACGCGAAGTGCGCGTCTTCGGCGATCCGCTGGAACGTATATGGAAAGACTGCGTCTTCGGCTTGTGCGGCGTGGCCGACGTGCGTCGCCGCATGTTCGAAACCGTCGTCACCAGCAGCCCCGGGACCAGGCAGGAATGGCTGCGCCAAACCGAAGCCCTCATCCTGGAAACCTTTTCCGTCTCCTGATGTCGTGACGTCGGCCCTGGCAGGGGAGGCGCTGCCTCCCCTGCCACCCCACCGGCTGGGGCTCCGCCCCAGACCCCGCCGGGAGGCCGAGGGCCCCCCGGCCCCCCCTTCCGGTGTGCTTTGCCGGGCGAATGCTTGGCTGGCTTGCGGTCAGGCGGAGAGTGGAGAAGATGGAGTCGGAATTTGTCGGGACGATGCATGTCGCTTCGCGACAAGCTCGCCCCAAGCAAATTCCGCCGCCACCACGCCGGTCGCCCCAAAGGGGCGACATTCAGAAAAACTGCTTGTTCTTAAAATGCGGCGCTTCGCCGCTGGCGCGGTTGTTGCCGCAATCGGCCCGGCGTCGAGGGGCGAAAGCCCCTCGTGTCGCCGGGCCGATTGCGGCAACAAGACCCCACCAACCGCACCTCCGCCCACCATCCCAACCCGGTAAAAGGGGGTCCGGGGGACATCAAGTCCCCCGGCGGAGGGGTCCAGGGGAGGCGGAGCCTCCCCTGGCGTTTACATCCGAATCAGATACACCCCGGCCAAAAGCAGCACACTTCCGAGCAGCCGTTTGCCGTCGAAGGGGATGTGGGGGTAGCCGAGGAGGGCGTAGTTATCCAAGGCCATGGAGGCGGCCATCTGGCCGGCCAGGGTCAGGGCGATCATGGCGCCCGCGCCGATACGCGGGGCCAGGATGACGGTGGCGGTGACGAAGAAGGCTCCCAGCGAACCGCCGACCCAGTACCACCAGGGGGCGACGGGCAGGGCGCGGGAGACGGGCACGCTTTGGCTCATGACGGCGAGCACCAGGCCAAGGACCAGGGTGCCGACGAGGAAGGACACGAAGGCGGCGGGGATGGCGCCGTTGATGACGTCGGCGAGCTTGGCGTTGATGCCGGCCTGGACGGGCATGAGCATGCCGGCGACGATGGCCAGGATGATAAAAGCCGTTTGCATCGGGGTGCTCCGTGATCAGTATTGCTTGTCGACGACGGTCTTGCCGATGGGGGCCAGGGCGAGCGTTGCCAGCTTGAGGTGTTGCAGGGCGAAGGGGATGCCGATGATGGTCACGAAGTTGGCCACGGCGGCGAGCAGGTGTCCGATGGCCAGCCACACGCCGCACAGCACGAACCAGATGATGTTGCCGAGAAGCCCGAACGGCCCGGTGCCGATGTCCTCGCCCGAAACGTGGCGGCGGTCGACGACTTCCTTGCCGAAGGGCCAGAACGACAGGTTGCCGAGCACGAAACAGGCGCGGGTCCAGGGGATGCCGATGATGGTGATGGCCATGAGGATGCCGGCCAGGTACCAGCCGATGCCCATCCAGAAACCGCCGAGGATGAGCCAGAGGATGTTCATGAGGAAGTTGACGGGCTGCATGGGCGCTCCTTTGATTTAGTTGGTGGGGAGTTTGGCCAGGAGGTTGGACACGGCGCGCAGGTGGGCTTTTTCCTCCTGGGCGAGGGTCGTGTAGAGGCTGGCCGATTCGGTGTCGTCGGTTTTGACGGCGAGCCGGGCGTAGAGGTCCAGGGCCTGGGCTTCGACCGAGGAGGCCAGTTCCAGGGCTTCCCGGGCCGAGGCGGGCGCGCCGCCGAGTTGTTCCAGAAACACTGCTCCGGGGAGGCCGCCTTCGAGTTCGGGAGAGGCTCCGGCAAGGAGGGCTTGCAGGGCGGTCTCGTCGCCTGTTTCCTTGCGGTAGAGGCCGTGGACGCGGTGCAGGTGGCGTTGTTCGAATCCGGCCAGGCGTTCGAAGGTGGCCTTGGTTTCGGCGTCCGCGTCCCTGGCCAGGTTCGTGTAGAATCCGCCCAGGGCGGCTTCCATGCCGATGGCGGCCAGGAGGATTTCCCGGAGCGATTCGTTACCGGTAAGAAGCGTCATGCCGGCGTCGGGTTTTCCCGTGGCGGCCGCGCCCCGCCAGGCCATGGCCCCGCCGAGCATGTTGATGATGCGAGGGAATCCCGCGCCGGACAGAAGCTTGGCCGCCGCGGCGCTGCGGCCTCCGGAGCGGCAGTAGACCACCACCGGCTTGTCCCGGACGATGGCGTCGATTTTATCGGGCAGGTCGGGTAGGGGAAGGAGTTTCGCGCCGGGCAGGTGGAACTCCTCGTATTCCGGCTCCATGCGGACATCGAGCAGGGTCAGGTCCTCCGGGCGGCTTTTGGCGAGCAGTTCCCGGACGTCTTCCGCGGAAGCGTTGACCACGCCGGCGGGGCCGGACCGGTCGGGGGCGTGGGACATGGGGCGTCTCCGGGGTTACGGGTTGCGCTTTGGTTGGCGGGTAGGGTACGAAACTGCCAACCTTGCCCATAGCATATGCGCGTGGGCGGGAAATCTTGTCAAGGCGGGCGGGTATGAGGCACGGGCGGGGGCTGACCCCTTTGTGGGCCGAATTGCTGTTGATCGGCCTTCTTGGCGGCGGGATGGCGGTGGCCATGAACATGGCCCGGGCCGAACCCGTGCCGTGGGTGATCGATTTCGCGGCGCAGGACCGGCGCGAGGCGCTGCAGCGCGGGCTCGAGACCATTGACGCCACCGGGGCCCGGATTCTGTTGGGCAAGCCCGGCGTCGTCTTCATCGACGCCCGCACGCCCGGGGAATTCGCCGTAAGCCATGTGCCCGGGGCGAAGAACCTGCCACAGGAAGCCATGTACGGCGACCTGGACCAGGCGACGAGCGCCTTGGGGCTGACCCACGAGGACAGGTTGATCGTTTATTGCGGCAATATCTTGTGCGAAAAGAGCAAGGAGCTGGCCGAGGCGTTGCGTACGGCCGGCTTTCCCTACGTCACGGTGGTCACGGACGGGTTTGACGGCTGGCAGGTCGCGGGCGGTCCCACGGAGGGGGGCATATGAGGATTGTCGGCGCGGTGCTGCGCGTGGCGCTGGGGCTTATCTTTCTGGCCGCCGCTTGGGACAAGATCGTCGACCCCATGGCCTTTGCCAAGATCATCCGCAACTATCAGATCGTCCCCGACCAGCTTGTCGCCGGGGTGGCGCTGGTGCTGCCTTGGATCGAAGTCGTGGTGGGCATGTGCCTCATCACCGGCTTTCTTTCGCGCGGGGCGAGCCTGTCCGCAGCCTTGATGATGGCCGTTTTTCTCGCGGCCATGGCCTGGACGCAGCACAAGGGCATCAGCACCCAGTGCGGTTGCTTCACCACCAAGGCCGACGACGCCATTTCCGCGCGGACGTTTGTGCGGGACGGGAGCCTGTTGGCCCTGGCCGTGCTCGTGACCGTGGAGAGTTTCGTGCGGGCCAGGCGCGTTTGAGGCGGGCCCCATGTCCGGGGTGAAGGTCATTCCCATCGGCAAGCCGCGCTCTGTGCGGCAACGGCTGCTGGAATCGCTCGGCGACATACTCGCCAGGCAGGGCTTCGACGGGCTGACGCTCGACGCCGTGGCCCGGGAGTCCGGGCTGGAGCGGGCCGTTCTCTTGCGCCATTTTTCAAGCCTCGAGGACATGGTGACGGCTTTCGGCCAAAGCCCGAGCTTCTGGCCGCCGGTGTCCGAACTGCTGGCCGGAGTATCGGGCGGGTTCGCGGCCATGCCGCCCCAAGCCCAATTGGCCCTTTTTTTCAAGGCCACCATCAAAGGAATACTGGCCCGGCCGCGCACCCTCGACATCATGGCCTGGGAGCTTTTGTCCCGAAACCGCTATTCCCGGCTGCTGGAATATCCCCGGGTGCGCTGTTCCCTGGAATTTTTCGAATCCGTCACGGGCGATGTGCCCGAATCCCTGGACCTGACCGCCATTGTGGCCGTGCTTGGCGGCGCGGCCATGTTTTTGGCCGTGCGCTCGCGGCAAAGCGGGGTGTTCGGCGGACTCAACCTTTACGACGACGAGGACCGCGACCGGGTGGACAAGGTGTTGGACCAGCTTGTGGCTGGCATCCTGCGTGGGGCCGGGGACGCCTGAATCCCCGTCGCGAGAGGCCGGGCAATCCGATCCCGGGCAAAATGCCTCGCCAGTTTTTAAAGAAAAGCATACATGGTCGCCTATGCCGCCTTCGCGGTCCGCAAGTTTGGACGGCGGGGACGGAACACGCGCCGATCAAGGAGTTTGCGATGTTGATGTCGGGAAAAAAAGCGCTGGTTTTCGGTGTGGTCAACGAGCGCAGCATCGCCTACGGCATTGCCAAGGCCCTGCGCGATCAGGGCGCGAACCTGGCGCTCGGCTATGCCGCCGAGCCCATCCGTAAGCGCATCGAACCCATTGCCGCCAGTCTGGGGGCGGATTTCGTCTTTCAGTGCAACGTGTCGACCGACGAGGAGATCGGCAAAGCGGCCGAGCTCGTCCGCGAAAAATGGGGCACGGTGGATTGCATGGTCCATTCCATCGCCTATGCCAACCGCGAAGACCTGGCCGGCCGGTTCATCGACACCAGCCGTGAAGGATTCCGGATCGCCCTCGATGTTTCGGCCTATTCCCTGGTGGCCCTTTGCCGCGCCTTCGAGCCGTTTTTTTCTCCGGGCGCGTCGGTCATCACCATGAGCTATTACGGCTCGGGACGGGTCGTGGCCAACTACAACGCCATGGGCGTGGCCAAGTCCGCCCTGGAGGCCAGCGTCCGCTATCTGGCCGTGGATCTCGGAAAATCCGGCGTGCGCATAAACGCCATCAGCGCCGGTCCCGTGCGCACCATGGCCGCCTCGGCCATAAGCGGCTTCCGCTCCATCCTCGAAACCATCGAGAAGCGATCGCCGCTCGGCCGTAACATCGGCCTGGAAGACATCGGCCGATGCGCCCTCTACCTTGCCTCGGACCTGTCCTCGGGCACCACCGGCGAGGTGGTCTTCGTGGATTCCGGCTACAACATCATGGGCGTCTAGGGCACGGCATGGATGCCCGAAGCGAGGCGCTGGACCGGCTGGAGCGCCTTGGGGCGCTGTCCGCCACGAACGGGCGCAAGCCGGATCATGTCGACATCCATCGGGTGCGCGGCGCGATCGGGCTGCGCCCGTTCGTGGCCGGGCTGCTGGGTCGCCGTCCCGGCTGGCTGCGGCTGCTCTACCGGGCGCGGGCGGTGCTGGCCCGGCTTCTTGGCCTGCAGCAGGCCGAGGGACTGCTGGCCGACGTGAGCCCGGCGGATGTCCCCATGCAGCCGGGCGGCCGGTTGTCCGTGTTTACGGTCGTGGCGGCCGACGCGGACAGCCACTGGGTGGCCGTCGGCGAGGATAAACACCTGCGGGCCGTGCTGGCCGTTTTGGCCACGCCGGAGCCCGACGGTCGCAACCGCTTCGATCTCGTGACCGTGGTCGATTATCTGCATTGGACCGGACCGGTGTATTTCAACCTTATCCGCCCGTTCCATCATCTCGTCGTCTGGCGGCAGGCTCAAAACGCGGCCAAAGGCTGACGTCTTCGCGGCATTATCCGTTGTTGGCAAGGTAGTTGCCGACGTGCCGAAACCTTCTTTCGAGCCGGAGCGATCCGGCTCTTTTTTTGTCCTGTCGCCCTGGAGCGGTTGACAGGCCGGATAGTTTCTGAAACATGTGTTCTAAACAAATGCATAAAACAGTTGTATAGGAGAACGCATGGGCAGCGGCACGACAAGTGGCGTCAAGGAACGACTTTTTTGCGCGGCGGTGCGGGTCTTTGCGGCCAAGGGCTACAAGGGCGCCACGGTTCGGGATATCTGCCGCGAGGCGGAGGGAGCCAACCTCAATTCCGTACAGTACTATTTCGGAGGCAAGGACAAGCTGTACCAAGCCGTGCTGGAGGTGCTTTTTACCGAAGGGGACCGCCGTGTGCGCCAGCGGCTCGAGTCCGACGAAGAGGCGCTTCCCGAGACGCGTCTTAAGCTGCTGCTGGAAGTGTTTTGCCAGGTGCTCTTTTCCCAGAGCGAAATCGGGGATGCCTTTTTGCGCCTGTGGGCCATGGAACTGGCCAATCCGACGCCCTTTTTCGGCGACATGATCGAACGTCACAGCCGTCCCCAGACGCTGGCCATGCTGGATATCCTTTCCGGTATCCTCGGCCCGAGGGCATCGCTGGAAGTGCTTGTGGAATGCATGATGAGCGTGCTCGGCCCGGCCGTTTACCAGGCGCTGCTTTGGCCGACCTTGCAGCGGATGTTCCCGGAGCATCCGCCCATGACGGAGCATTGGCCCCATCTGGCCGACCACCTGTACCGTTTTTGCATGGCCGGGCTTGCGGCCGTGCGTGAAACGCTTGGAGAATGACGCCATGCGAAACCTGACGCCACAGCCCGGGAGAATCCATTTCCTGGACAATATGCGGATGTTCGCGGTCGTAAGCGTCGTGGCGCTGCACGCCGCCATCGTTTATGCGCCGGTCGTACCCTGGTGGTATGTCCTAGACGGAAGCAAGAACGCCGTGTTCGATATCGTTCTGGTCGCGACGGACGGCTACGTCATGCCGACCCTCTTTTTCATTGCCGGCTACTTTGCCCTGGCCTCCCTGCGACGCCAGGGGGCCGGCGCTTTCCTGGCCGCCAAGCTCAAGCGGTTGGGGCTGCCGCTGGTCGTGCTGACCCTTTTTACCTGCCCGATCATTTCCTACGTGATCTATCGCGGCCAGGGGGGGAGCGAGTCCTACTTGCGCTATTGGCTCGGCCTGTTGCCAACGGCCGTGGACTGGCAATACATCCGCCTCGTCCCTGAGGCCATGACGCGCGCCATGTTGCCCTTTCATTTGTGGTTCCTGAGTCTGCTGCTGCTTTTTTGCGGGCTTTTGGCCGTCTCCCGCGTCTTTGTCCCCGGGCGTGGGCAGGGCCGGCGTGACGCCGCCTCGGGTTCCGGATTGGGCCTGTTCGCCTGGCTGGTCTTGGCTGTTGGCGTGGCCGAGGCCGTTGCCCAGGTCCTCGTTCCCGACATCGCCTGGTTCGCCTTTGGTCCGTTTCTCTTGTGGCAGCCGGCGCGGTTGCCGCTGTATCTGGGAATGTTCCTGCTCGGGGCCTATGCCTGGGATCGCGGCTGGTTCACGGTACACCGGGTGTGCGGGAAGACATGGCTGTGGGGTGTGGCGGCGCTTTTGGCCTTTCTGGTCATGGCGGGTATTGGCGGGAGCCTGGCGACGCGGCATTCCGTTTTGATTCTGGCGGGCTATGGCTTGGCCCGGACCTTTTTCGCCGTGAGCGTCCTTTTTTTTCTCGCCGGATTCGGGCTGCGGCGCTGGAACCGGCCGGGTGGTGTGAGCGGGAGTCTTTCCGTCGCTTCCTACGACATTTATCTGGCTCATTTTCCTCTTGTCATCGTGTTGGAATACCTGTTGGCGGGAAGCGATCGAGCGGCCCTGCTCAAGTTTGCGATCGTTTTTTTCGGGGGGCTTTGCGTCTGTTGGGGAGCGAGCCGGATCGTCAGGCCGTTGCGCCTGACTTGGGCGGCGGCGCTTATCGTCGGGGGCGTCGCCCTGTGCCTGATGCCGTGGCGATAGGCGGCCGGTCTCTTGCCGGGCGGACGCGGAAAAGCCTATAGGCGACGAAACGCCGGCCGCCCGGCAAGGGCAACGCCGCAAACCGATCCTGACGCTCGTCGCCCGAGGAGTCCGATGCAACACCCCGAACTGCTGCGCCGTATCGCCCCCTGCGGCCTGGATTGCGGCCGCTGCCTGGACAATCCCGAAAGCCCCATTGCGCGCCATGCCGGGGCGCTCAAGGAGGATTTGGGCGGTTTTGCCAAGCGGGCCGCCATGTTTGCCGGGTTCGATCCGGCCTTTGCCGCCTATGCCGATTTCGAACGCGTGCTGGACAGGCTCGCCGCCGGCTCCTGCCGGGGTTGCCGGGCAGGGGAGTGCCTGTTCGCCGCCTGCCGGGTCAAGGACTGTGTCCGCGAACGCGGCCTGGACTTTTGCAGCGACTGCCCGGAGTTCGATGCCTGCGATCCGGGATTGTCGCCGACCCTGGCCAGGCGTTGGCGGGAAAACAACCGCCTGTTGCATACGCTGGGCCTAAGCGCCTATGCGGACTGGCTTGCCGGGCAGCCCCGCTATTGATCCTCCTCTTCGGGCAAGGCCCCGTGGCGCTTCGCGCCGGGAGAGAACCGACCTCTCGCCCGCCCGGACAAAATACGGCTCTTGTTTTGTATCGATCGACGTTTCGCCGTTTGCCTCCAGGAAAAATCGACTTCCGTTGCTATGGCCGTGAAGAGGGGGTATGCTGAAACAACAGGCCTCCTAACGGCTCGGCAACGGCGGCGTGGCAATTTCGGCAAAAGGCAACCGGCGGCAAGGCATGGGCAAGCTTTGGGGCTATCTCGCCGTCTCGGCGCTTGCGGCATGCGGCGTGATCGTCGCGCTGCTCTACATCCGGGGCGCGGACCAAGCGTCCGGGCCCGTATGGTCCGGGCCGGAAATACGGATCGGCTATTCGAGCGAAGCGCCGTACTCGTTTCGCGCCAAGGATGGCGACGTCACCGGCCAGTCGCCCGAGATCGCCAAGGCCGTCCTGGAGAAAATCGGCGTCGGCCCCATCCGCTGGGTGCTGCTCGATTTCGGCAAGGCCATTCCGGAGTTGCTTGCCGGCCGCATCGACATGATCGCCAACGGCCTTTTCATCACCCCTTACCGGGCGGCCAAGGTCCTTTTTTCCCTGCCCTACAGCCGGGTTCTTCCCGGGCTGCTGGTCAGGCGGGGCAATCCCCGTGATTTGCATTCCTATGCGGAGGTGGCAAGAAAGGTCGATGTCACGGCCGCCGTGTTGGACGGGTCGGTGGAGCAGGCCGAATTGACGGCTCTCGGCATGCCGCCGAGACGCCTTTTCGTGGTTCCCGATCCCATGGCCGGACTTGCCGCCGTACGCGCCGGCCGGGCCGACTGTCTGGCCCTGAGTTCGCCGACGGTCTCCTGGTTCGCGCATCAATCCCCGGATGAAGTCGCCGTTGCCGAGCCCTTTTACGAAGCGCCCGATGCCGTGCCCGGAGAGAGCGCTTTTGCCTTTCGTGCGGCCGATCGCGATCTGGCTGACCGGGTCAACGCCGCGCTGCGATCCTACATCGGCACGCCGGAACATGAGAAGCGGGTGGAGATGTTCGGCTTCGGCCCGCACTCCCTGCCGGCCTGGAGCCGCCCATGAGGCGGGAATCGGAAAAGGGCCGATGGATCGGTTTCGGCTCCAGAGGTTGGATCGACCTGCACCTGTACGCCATGGCCTCGGTGGCCATCCTTTCCGGCGCGCTTTTGTGGTGGACCAATGCCTCGTGGCGGGACAATTTTGCCTTCTATCCCCCGATCATCGAGAAATTGCGCCAGACCAGGGCCGATATCGTCCGGGGCTATCTGGCTGTGGAGCGTCATCTGGCCGGCGAACGCGATATCCGGCTGGCGGATGCCGACGCCTTTTTCGAGCAGGCCGCCCGGAGTGTGGCCGACATCCAGGCCCAGCTGCGCTCCGTGTCCACGATGAGCGAACTCTCCGACAATCTCTCGAAGCTCGAGCTCAGGCTCGGCGATTATCATCAGGAAATCCTGCGCTTCGGGGCCCTGTCCCAGGACAGTCTCAAGGCCGTCGCCACCCGGAAGAGCTATTTCGGCGTGGAGCGGCAGGCGTCCTACGCGATCATGGAAAAGCTGGCCGACGCCATCGACGCCATGCTTGGGCGGCGTATCGCGAACGTGGCCCGGCAGCAGAACAGGCTCAACCAGGTGCTTTTTTTCGTCTGGCTGTCCTTTCTCGCTTTTCTGGGCATAAGCCTCGCCCTGGCCGGGGCCAGACGCCGCAAGGCCGAAAAGGCCCTGACCGAAAGCGAGGGCAAGTACCGGCTGCTCTTCGACCAGGTCATGGACGTCATTTTGCTCGTGGACGAGGAAACGGGCCGCATCCTCGACTGCAACCAGGCCGTGGCCACGGAATGGGGCTATGACCGGGAGGAGCTTATCGGTCGTGAGCCGTCCAGGCTGCGTCTGCCGCCGCGCCGCGCCTCCCCGGTCGCGACCGAGATCCGCTATGCCGACGGTCGCCGGGTGGTCATGCGTGAAACCCGCCTCGTCACACACTTTGGAGAGGTGCGCAACGCCTCGGTTCGGACCGGTTTTTTCACCTTCGGCGGGCGGCAGGTCAGGCTCGAGATCTTCCGCGACGTCACGGAGCGCAACAAGGACGAAACCGCGCTCAAGGAACGCGCCGCCATGCTGCGCGGACTCGGGGACAACCTGCCCGACGGCGTGATCTACAAGTACGAGCTCCTGGCGGACAGGACGCGGCGGTTCCTGTACGTCAGCCAGGGCGTGGAGCGGCTTTTCCACGTGACCGTGCCCGATGCCCTGGCCGATGCCTCCTCGGTTTTGTCCCGCATCGAGCCCGAGGGACTTGACGCCCTGCGCCAGGCCGAGATGCGGGCCATGGACAGTCTGGCGGTCATCGACGTGCAGGCGCGCTTCACGGACGGACAGGGGACGTTGCGTTGGGGCCAATTCCGGGCCGCTCCCCGGCGCACGGCGGCCGGCGGCGTACTTTTCGACGGGCTGCTTTTCGACGTGACCGGGCAAAAGCGCACCGAGGATAGCCTGCGTCTGGCCAAATCCGAAGCCGAGGCGGCAAGCCTGGCCAAAAGCGAATTTCTGGCCAACATCAGCCATGAGGTCCGCACGCCGCTCAACGGCGTGCTCGGCATGCTGCAACTGCTTGAGACCTCCCGCCTGTCGGCCGAGGACGCGGAGCACGTGGCCACGGCGCTTGCCTGCGGGCGCGGCCTTGTTCGTGTGCTGGCCGATATCCTCGATTTCAGCCTGATCGAGGCCGGCCGGCTTGTCCTGCGCCGGGACGCCTGCGACATCCGAAGCGTGATTGCGGACGTTTTCGGCGTGCTTTCCCTGGAGTGCGAGAAAAAGGAGTTGTGCGCCACTCTTGACGTGGCCGGGGACGTGCCGGCTTTCATTGCCACCGACGCCGCCCGGCTGCGGCAGATCCTGTTCAACGTGGTCGGCAACGCCGTCAAGTTCACCCCGCGCGGCACGGTGCATTTGAGCGTGTCCCTGGCTTCGCGCCGGGGCGAGGAGACACACCTGCTTTTTGCCGTGCGCGATACCGGCATCGGCATTCCGGAAGACCGGATTGAAGCCATCTTCGAGCCTTTCACCCAGATCGACGGGTCATTGACCCGCAAATACGGCGGCACGGGCCTGGGACTCGGCATCGTCAAACGCTTGGTGGGGCTTTTGGACGGCCATATCACCGTGGAAAGCGAACCGGGCGGCGGCACGGAATTCGCCTTTACCATCCGTTGCCAGGAGACGGCCGCGCCGGCGCCCAAAGCCGCCTCGCCGCACGACGAAGCGGGCACGACGGCGCCAGCCCGCGTGCTCGTGGTCGAGGACGAGGCCATAAACCGCATGGCCACGGTTTCCATGCTTGGCAAGCTCGGGTTTGACGCCAGCGCCGTGTCGGACGGCGACGAGGCCCTCGACGCCCTGGCCGCCGAGAACTACGATGTGGTGCTTATGGATATCCAGATGCCGAGGCTCAACGGCGAAGAGGCGACACGCCGCATCCGTTGCGGCGAGAGACCCGGCATCGATCCGCTCATCCCCATCATCGCCCTGACCGCCCACGCCATGGACGGCGACAAGGATCGCTATCTGGCCTGCGGCATGAACGACTATCTCTCCAAACCGGTGGACATCGCGGCGCTCGGCCGGGCCGTGGCCTGGGCCGCCGCGTTGCGTCGGAGCCTCACGGCCCTGGATTGACATTCCTTTCCGCCGGCCGGTCGTCTTGACTCGGGGGGGCGTACGTGTTTGATCGTTAACGATGTAATCAAGCGGGAGGTTTGCTCATGACCGCGACTGTAGTGGAACATTTGATGACGCGCCTGAAGCAGATCGGCGTGACGGACGTCTTCGGCGTGCCCGGGGATTTTTCCTTCGCCCTAAACGACGCCGTGGACAACGATCCGGACATGCGTTGGATCGGCTGTTGCAACGAACTCAATGCCGCTTACGCCGCCGACGGCTATGCCCGGGTCAAGGGGCGTTCCGCCCTGTGCACCACCTACGGCGTGGGCGAGCTTTCGGCCCTGTGCGGCGTGGCCGGCTCGTATACCGAGCATCTGCCCGTCATCCATCTGGTCGGCATGCCGAGCGTGTCCACCCAGAAGGCCCGGCGCATCGTGCACCACACGCTTGGCACCGGCAATTTCGAGGCCTACGCCGACATGACCAAGCCGGTGGTGGCCGCAAGCGCCATCCTGACGCCGGAAAACGCCGCCTGCCAGATCGAACGCTGCCTGGAAGCGGCCGTGGCCCGCAACCGGCCCGTCTACATGGCCCTGCCCCAGGACTATGCCGACAAGGAACTGGCCGGGGAACTCGTCTGCGCCCCCGAAGCCCCGCAGAGCGATCCCGGGACTTTGGCCGCGGCCATTGACGCTATCGCCGAAATGATCGGCGCGGCGCAATCGGCTGTGGTCCTGGCCGGCTACCTGATTGCCCGGCTCGGCCTGCGCCAGGTGGCCAAGGGGCTTTTGACCCGCACCGGACTGCCTTTCGCCACCATGTTCATGGACAAGACCGCCCTGGACGAGACCCTGCCCGGCTACATCGGGCTCTACGACGGCCGGATCATGAACCCCGAGGTGCGCGATTTCGTCGAGGGCTGCGACTGTGTGCTCAATATCGGCGCGCTGTGGAGCGATTTCAACACCGGCGCCTTTACCGCCAAGATCGACCCCGCGCGCATGATCGCGGTCATGCAGCACGAGGTGCGCGTGGGCCATGCCACCTTCCTTGATGTGGAAATGCGCGACGTATTGGAGGGCCTGGCCAAGGTGTTGCCGGCCAAGCCGGCGAAGGTGAAAAATCCGGCCGGCCTCGGCGAGCCCAAGGGCGCGCCGAGCGATCCGATCTGCCCGGATTACCTGTATCCGCGCTTCGAGAAATTCCTGCGCGAGGGCGACATCGTCATGGCCGAAACCGGCACCATCTCCATGGGGCTGGGGTTTGCCAAGATGCCGACCGGAGCGGAATTTTTCAACCAGACCCTGTGGGGTTCCATCGGCTGGGCCACGCCGGCCGCCTTTGGCGCGGCCATGGCCGCGCCAAAGCGCCGCACGCTCCTTTTCACCGGCGAGGGCTCGCATCAGATGACGGCCCAGGACATCGGCCAATTCGGCCGCTATGACCTGAAGCCCATTATCTTCTGCCTCAATAACGACGGGTATCTGATCGAACGGTTGCTCTGCAAGGATCCCAAGAGTTCCTACAACGACCTCGCGCCCTGGAATTACACCCAGCTTCCCGCCGCCTTCGGCATGACCGACTGGTACTGCGCCAAGGCTTCGACCAATGCCGAGTTGGAAGCGGTTATGGCCAAGGCCGAGACCTGCGGCACCGGAGCCTATATCGAGGTGGTCATGGACCAGATGGCGGCCTCGCCCCTGGCCAAAAAGCTCGGGGAATCCATCCAGACGCTGTACAGCAAGTAGGGGAGTGTGGAGAAGGATGTGCGATGCGAGAGGGGAAACCCTTTCAAAAAGGCCGTAGCCCCTCTCGCGCTCTGCCTTTCCTCAATTTTTTTATCTGGCACTTGTTGCCCGTAACGCACTCTACATTAAAGACTTTGAAAATGTGGGGGCTGGAGCAACTTCGGAGTCGCGGCATGAAGAGCTATCGCAAGGAACTTTGGTTCAACGTCCCTTCCCGGCGGGGATTTATCAACATCACTCACGAGGTCGAGGATTGCCTCGCCGAATCCGGCGTGCGCGAAGGGCTGTGTCTGGTCAACGCCATGCACATCACCGCCTCGGTCTTCATCAACGACGACGAATCAGGCCTGCACCACGACTACGAGGTCTGGCTGGAAAAGCTCGCTCCCCACGAACCCGTCTCCGGCTATCGCCACAACGTCGGTGAGGACAACGCCGATGCGCATATGAAGCGGCAGATCATGGGCCGCGAGGTGGTGGTGGCCATTACCGAAGGTCGGCTGGATTTCGGCACCTGGGAGCGCATCTTTTACGGGGAATTCGACGGCAGGCGCAGAAAGCGGGTGCTGGTCAAGATCATCGGCGAATAGCGCGTCTGCTTCGCAGCCGCCGCCACTCCGTTTATATCACCCTTCCCGTCAATAAAATTCGGGAAAGGGAGAGCGCGAGAGGAGACAACCTTTTTTTAAAAGGGTTCCCCTCTCGCGTCATCTTTTTTTATAACTTCTTATTTCTCCAATTGAAACGGCCAGGCGACAAGGCCGCCTTCCATGACGGTCACATTGTCGTAACCGTTGGCCTCAAGCACCCGCTGGGTCTCGTAGCCGCGCATGGACACCTTGCAGTAGGTGACGATGGGCGCGTGCTTGTCCGCCGGCATCTCGCCGAGGCGCTTGCGCAGCTGACCGAGCGGCACCAGCTTTTCGCCGAGTCCGAGGCGCATCTCGTCGAATTCCTTTTGGCCGCGCACGTCAAGGAGAAACGGCTTGTTGCCGTTGTCGAGCCAGGATTTGACGACGGTGCTCGGTTCCCCGCGCATAAGCCCGCGCATCTTGTTTTGCAGCACGTGGGCCGTGGCGATGGAATGGTCGATGGCCAGCGAGAAGGGCGGGGCGTAAGGCAGGTCGGCCATGGCCACGTCGTCCACGGTCAGGCCGCCGAGGATGGCCATGGCCATCTCCGCCGCCTGCCGGTTGACGTTGCCGAGGCCCACGCAGGCAAAGCCCAGGATGCGGCCGGTCTTGGCGTCGGCGATGAGTTTGGACACCACCGGCTTGGCGCCCATGAACCCGGGTTTGTCCGGGCTGGCGTTTATTGCCGTGACCACGTCGAAGCCGGCTTCCCGGGCCTTGCGCTCGGAAAGCCCCGAGGAGGCGGCGGCGAAATCGAACACTTTGCAAATGCCGCTGCCGATGGTGCCGGGGAAGGTGGCCGTATCGCCAAGGACCGCGTTTTCGCCGGCCACACGGCCTTCCAGGTTGGCCAGGTCGCCGAAGGGGGCGAGCATGGGCGCGTTCGTGATCCGGTTTTTGATCTCCACGCAGTCGCCGGCGGCGTAGATGTCCGGATCGGACGTGCGCATGTATTCGTCGGTGACGATGCCGCCCGTGGGTCCGAGGGCCAGCCCGGCGTCCTTGGCCAGCGCCGTGTTGGGGGCCACGCCGATGGCCATGACCACAAGCCCGCAGGGCAGTTCCCGGCCGTCGGCCAGGGTCACGCCCGAAACCTTGCCGTCCTGGCCGTTGATGGCGGAAATGCCCACGCCGGTGATGATCTTCGCGCCCTTGGACGTGGCGTGTTTTTGCACGAGAAGCGCCAGTTCGGGATCGAGAAAGCTCAGGATCTGGGGCAGGGCTTCGACCACGGTCACGTCCATGCCGGCCTCGATGAGGGCCTCGCAGGTCTCGATGCCGATGAGCCCGCCGCCAACGATGACGGCCTTGCCGCCTTTGCTGCTCGCGGCCAGGGCGCGCAGTCCGTCGGCGTCCTCGAGACTCGTCAGCGTGGTTACGCCATCAAGCTCGCGTCCCGGGAGGGGCGGCACTTTGGGCCGGGAGCCTGTGCACACGATCAGCTTGTCGTAGGGCAGATGGCCCGTCTCGCCGGTATCCACGCGTTTCCAGGCAACGGTCTTGGCCTTGCGGTCGATGGCCATGACTTCGGTCGAGACCTTGGCCGTGATGCCCTTGGCCCCGGCGAAAAAGGCGGGGTCGCGCACCACGCCGGCGGGAGTGGCGAGCAGCATGTCGCGGCCCTTGACCTCGCCGGCCACATAGTACGGATAACCGCAGGAGGCCATGGACAATTCCGGGGCTTTCTGCAGCAGGGTGACTTCCGCTTCCTCGTTGAGTCTCTTGGCTCGGGAAGCGGCTTTGGGGCCGGCGGCGGTGCCGCCGATGACGACGATCCGTGCGGTACTCATGAAGAAATGCTCCTTGTGGGTTCGCTTTGTATAGTCCGGCCGCGTCCGCGGCCTGGGGCGCTCGCTCTTAATTTCGATACAGTTCATACCGTAAACTAAAATGGGACGCAAGCATTCTTTCAACAATAAATATTTGCAGGGGAAAGGGAAGGGGGAATCGTGGGAATGGATGCGAGATACGTTTGTATCTCGCAAAAATACAGGTGCGCTGTCCTTCGAAAGGAGAGAAAAAGGCGAAGTTATCGTCGGCGGATGCCGGCCGCCGCCGTCAACGCGTCGAGGGTAAGACGGGCCGTGCGTTCCCAGGTGTAGCCGGCCTCGTTGGCCAAGCCTTTGCGGATGAGCGCTTCCCGAAGCGTTTCGTCGGTGGCGATGCGCACGAGCGCCTCGGCCCAGGCCGCGACATCGGTCGGATCGACCAGGAGCGCCCCGTCGCCGGCCACTTCGGGCAGGGACGTGGCCCGGGCGCAGACGACCGGCGTGCGGCTGGCCTGGGCTTCGAGCACCGGCAGGCCGAATCCCTCGAAAAGTGAGGGAAAGGCGAGCGCCCTGGCGCATTGGTATAGAAGCGGCATAGCCGCCGGGGCCACATGGCCAAGGCGCTTGACCCGGCCGGAGAGGCCGAGGCGCGCCACCGTGGCCGCGAAGTCCTCGCTCCAGGCGTAGCCGCCGGTGACGGCGAGGTCGCAGGGGAGGCGGTCGCCGGCGACGGCAAAGGCGGCCAGCAGTGTATTGAGGTTTTTTCGCGGCGAAATGTTGCCGGCGTAGAGGATGAAATCGCGCTCAAGGTCATGCTCGCGGCGAAAGGCGTCGAGGGCCTCCCGCGACGCCGGACAGCGGAAGGCCGGATCACAGGCCAGCGGCGTGACGCTCACCCGTTCGGGCCGGGCCTCGGTCAGGCGCAGCACGTCGGCCCGCGTGTGCTCGGAGATGGCCACGAGCCTTTCGGCGCGTCTGGCGCTGTAGCGGATGGCCCGGCGCATGTAGAGGGTGTCGGCGCGCTTGTACATGCGCAGCGTGGGGTGGAAATAGCCGAGGTCGAGCATGGCCGTCACCGCCGGGCAGGGGATGTTCGGCGGCATGTTGGACGACGGGAAAAAGATCACGTCCGGCCTGCTTCCGCGCAGGGCCGAGGGCAGGGCCAGCCAGTCGAAGGCCAGGCGGTTTCGCACGGGCAACACCGTTTCCGTGACCTCGGGAAAGGTGCCCAGGTGGCTTTTATGCGGATAATAGAGGATGAGTTCGTTTCCCCCGAGATCGAGCAGCGCCCGCACCAGACCGAGCAGGTATTCCTTGGGGCCGCCGGAAGGGTAGTCCAGGCTGCGGGCGCTTATGGCGATGCGCATAACTTTAGCCGGCCAGCCCGTGTTTTTTGCGGGCGTAGGCCCGCATGGGTTCCAGGCGGGCGTTGACCTGGGTCGGAAGCCGGCGGCCGCCAAGGAGCGCGCCGAGCTGGGCCAGGACCGATTCCAGCCGGATTTCCAGGGTCACGAGCTTGATGGCCAGTTCGTGAAGCGTGCCGCTGCCGTGGCGGTGCTGGCAGGCGTGGAGATCCCGGCGGAACACGTCGCGCCAGGTGGCGGTCTTGGCCGATGGGTGCAGCCGGAAGGAAGCGATCACGCGCGGGATGCGCACGATTTTCCCTTGCCGGCTGATCCGCTCGAACAGGTCGTAGTCCATGCAGTAGGTGAAGCGCCTGTCCATGCCGCCGGCGGCGAGGTAGGCCTCTCGCCGGAAAAAGGTGGACTGCTGGGGCACGGCCATGGTGTGGCGCATCTGCCGGGCCGAGGGCGCGAGCACCATGTCGATCATGACGGGCCTGCCGTCCGGGTCGGTGAGCACCGTGTCCCCGGTGACCATGACCGCCTCGGGATGACGGGCAAAGGCTTCGGCCACGGCGGCGAGCGCGCCCTCGTCCCAGAGGATGTCGTCGGAATTGAGCCAGCCCATGACCTCGCCCGTGGCCATGGCGAAACCTTCGGCCAGGGCCGCCGTCTGGCCGGCGTCCGGGGCGCTGCGCCAATAGGCGAGTTCTTTGTTCCACTGCCGCAGGATATCCGGCGTTTCGTCCGTGGAGCCGCCGTCGAGCACGATATGCTCCACGGCGATGCTTTTTTGCCCGGCCACGCTGGCAAGTGTTTCCGGGAGGAATTTAGCCTGATTAAAAGACGGCGTGACGATACTGACCTTGGGCAGGCGAAGCGGCCCCTTGCCCGAGGCTTCGCGAAGGGCGTCGTACACGTGCCCGGCGCAGGCCGCCCAGGAAAAATCCGAGGCCCGGTCGACGCCACAGGCGATTTGTCGGCTGCGAAGGTCGGCGTCGCCTCGCAGGCGGGTCAGGATATCGGCCAGGGCCGCGTCGTCGCCTGGAGGGAAGGGCAGGCCGGCGATTCCGGCGGCTTCGGGCAGCGAGGCCGCGTCGGCATAGGCCACGGGAATGCCGCTGGCCATGGCCTCCAGAATGGGCAGGCCGAAGCCCTCATAACGCGAGGGAAAGACGAAAGCCGTCGCCGCCCGATAGGCAAGCCCCACATCCGCATCGGAAAGGTAGCCCAGGCAGGTGAGCCAGTCCGCGCCCGCCGCCTCCGGGGCGAGCCTGGCCAGGGCCGCCGGGTCGCCGTGCCCCACCAGGGCCAGGCGCAGGGGGGGCTCGGGCGAGGCGGCATTGAGGCGGGTCATCGCCCGCAGCGCCACGCCGAGATTTTTGTGGGCCATGAGGTTGCCCACGCAAAGGACGTAGTCGTCGGTGAGGCCATGCGCGGCCCGAAACGCGGCCACGGCCGGCCCGTCCTCGGGACGTAGCGGCCGGAACCGGTCATGGTCCACGGCGCAAAGATCCGTCGGCCGCACCCGGCAGGCCATCGGCCCGTAGACCCGCATCAGCTCCCGCCGGGTGAAGGCCGAAAGCGTCAGGGGAATAGTCAGGCGGGAAAGGCTCGCCTTCTGGCGGGCGGCGAAAACGGCCCGGATATGCCAGGGCAGGGTAAGGGGCAGGCGTTTGTAGAGCACGTCATTGACCACGCCCACGCTACGCCCCCAAAAAGCCAAGGGAAGCAGCCCATCCGGGGCGTAGTGCACGTCCGCCCGGGCCGCCCGGATCTGCCAGGCCATGCCGGTCTGCTGCCAAGCGTAGAGCGAGGGCACGTTGACCGTGCGCGCCCGCGCGCCGCCGGAAGCGAGAACCTCCAGGGCCGTGCGGTTGACGATAGGCTTGCCCGAGACGAGAATGAGTTCGTCGCGGCCGGCGGCCAGACGCGCCAGATGCGGCAAAATGGATTCCAGGCAGCGGCCGATGCCGGTGCGCTGGGGATGGGAAAGGGAACTGGCGTCTATGGTGATGCGCATGAATCGTGTTCCAGGGAATGAAAACCGCGATACGACCGTATCGGCGGATGCGTTGACATGCGTCAATTCCATCGAATATGCAACCGGCTCCATGCAGACGTCTCAAATGGTTATGGTCGTGCGAAGGCCCCGTGCCGGATCGTTTTGGTCCGGCCTTTTGGCCGGCCTTTCGCCGGTCGCTTTCGCGCGGCATTTCGGGCGACGGCGCGAGGTGCTTGCCACCTTCGCCCGCATCGAATTCCTGTCGCGCTACCACGGCGCCCAGCTCGGCTTTTTGTGGGGGCTGGTTTCCCCCCTGGCCACCCTGGCCGTTTATACCTTTGTTTTTTCGGTCGTGTTCAAGGCTCGCTGGGCCGGCGGGGCGGGCCATGACGGGGGCATCACCGGCTATGCCTTGATCCTTTTCACGGGCTTGGCGATTTTCGAGGTCTTTGCCGGCAGCGTCAACCGCACGCCAAGGCTGCTCACGGAAAACGTCAATTTCATCAAAAAGGTGCTCTTCCCCCTGGAAATCCTGCCGGTCGGCATCCTGTGCGCCGCCATCCTCGAATCCTTTATCAGCCTGGGGCTGGTGGCCCTTGGCGTGCTCATCACCACCGGCTCGCTTTCCTGGACCATCGTTTTCGCGCCCCTGGCCTATATTCCGCTGACCATGTTCACCCTCGGCATCTGCTGGCTCCTGGCCCCGGTCGGCGTTTTTCTCAAGGACCTCGGCAACATGGTGGCCGTGGCCGTGCAGCTCTACTTTTTCGCCACGCCCATCCTTTATCCGCTTTCCGCCGTGCCCGAACCCTACCGCCGACTGCTGGCGCTCAATCCCCTGCACCCCGTGGTCGACCACCTGCGCCGCACCATCATCTGGGGACAGATGCCCGACTGGACGGCGCTCGCCCTGGTCACGCTCGCCAGCGCCCTGGTCATGCTGGCCGGATACGCCTTTTTCATGAGCGTCAAGAGGCTCTTTGCCGATGCCGTCTGACGTATCCCCCGTCATCGACGCCCGGGGCGTCTCCAAGATGTACGAACTCTACGACCGGCCCCAGGACCGGTTGCGCCAGCTCCTTTGGCCCGGCGGCAAGCCGCTTTACCGCGAGCACTGGGCGCTTCGCGACATCTCATTCGAAGTCATGCCCGGCGAGGCCTTCGGCATCATCGGCAAAAACGGAGCCGGCAAATCCACCTTGCTGCAAATCCTGGCCGGCGTCCTCGAACCTTCCGCCGGCGAGGTGGTCCTGCCCGAGCGCACCACCGCGCTTTTGGAACTCGGCTCCGGGTTCAAGCCGGAATTCACCGGCCGCCAGAATGTCTACGTCAACGCCGCCGTGCTCGGCATTCCCCGGGCCGTGGTCGACGAACGCATGGAGGAAGTCGCGGCCTTCGCCGATATCGGCCCCCATTTCGACCAGCCCGTCAAGACCTACTCCAGCGGCATGTTTTTGCGTCTTGCTTTCGCCGTGACCACGAGCCTCGAGCCGGAAGTGCTCATCATCGACGAGGCTCTGGCCGTAGGCGACGTCTTTTTCCGCCAGAAATGCTATCAGCGCCTGGAAGGACTGCTGTCACGCGGCACGGTGGTGGTGCTCGTGTCCCACGCCATGAACGACGTGGCCCAGTTCTGCCACCGGGCGCTTCTCATCGAGCGCGGCCGGGCCGCCTTTCTCGGCGACGCGGCGGCGGCGGTCAAACGCTACATGGTCGGCGACGGCGGCGGCGTTGTCCCCCGCTCTTCCGGCGAAAATACACCCTTGTGCCCGGAGCTTCCCGCCGAGGAGGACGCCGACGGCTTCTGGCCGGAGCCCGACGCCTTTCTCGACCTTACGGACGTCGCCGCGGCCAGCAACGACTGGGCCGCCTGCACCCACGTGGCCGTCTGCGACGCCTCGGGCCATGTCTGCCGCAGCTTCGAGCAGGGCGAGACCGTCTCCATTTTTTGCCGCTACGTCGTCGCCCATGACCTGGAAGTGGCCGTGGCCGGAGTGGAAATCATCAACGACAAGCGCATCATCGTGTTCGGCAAGAACACCCTGCAATTTAACTGCGAACACCCGACCGCCACCCCGGCCGGAGCGAGCTTGCGCGTGCGCTTCGATATCAATCTGGACCTGGCTCCAGGCGAATATACCTTCAATCTCGGTTTTTCGACTCTGAGCCTTGCGGACTTCAACCGCCGCTCGAACCTTTCCCATCAGGAACTGGAGAGCCGCATCACCGTCATCTCCATCCTGACCAAGGCCGGGGATTTCATGGTCACCTTCCGCAGCCGCGACACCACGCCCGTGCAGCTCACCCATCACGGCGTGGCCAACCTGCCCGGACAGGCGGCCATGCGGTTGTATGGTGGCGGTAAGGGATAGGGTACGCGGGGCTCCGCCCCGGGCCCGGCCAGGGCGCTGCCCTGGACCCGCCGGGAGGCCGAGGGCCCCCCGGACCCCCCTGACTTGTGCGTGCGGTGGTGGGGTGACTTGCTTTGGGCGGCGGGGCATCGACGTTTGTCGCCGCAATCGGCCCGGCGGCACGAGGGGCTTGGGGCCCCTCGACGCCGGACGCGATTGCGGCGACAAGGTGCGCCAGCGGCGAAGCGCCGCATGGAAAGAAAAGAATAGCGTTGCCCTCATACTTTTAAGAGTTTTTGGGGAGGGTGGGGGTCCGGGGGAGGGAACCCCTTTTTGCAAAAAGGGGTTCCCTCCCCCGGTTCCTCTCCCAGTCCCAAGGAGCCACAATGCGGCAGTGTTGGTGCGGGACGGGCGGGTTGGAGCCTTATAGCGACGGGTACATGTTGTGTCCGGCCTGCGGCACGTTGGTATCGCGGGAAGAGCGGGAAGAAGGCTATGGCCGCGACTATTGGTTCGGGCACCAGGAATCCGATCTGGGCCAGCCAACCATCGAGACCCGGGCGCGGCTGGATTTGCCCGAACGCTGCGTCTATTGGCTGCGGCGGTTCTTGAAAGCCTGTTTGCCGCCCGGCGACGTGCTGGAGCTGGGTTGCGCCCATGGCGGTTTTACGGCGCTGTTGGGCAAGGCCGGATTCCGTGCGCGCGGCCTGGAGCTGGACGCCTCCATTGCCGGGATTGCCGGCGGGCTTTTCGGCGTGACGATGCTGTCCGGTCCGCTGGAGGAGCAGGAGATCGCGCCGGGGAGCCTTCGCGCCGTGGTGCTCATGGACGTGCTGGAGCATCTGCCCGATCCGGTGGAGATGCTGCGCCGTGTGGGCGCGCTTCTGGCTCCGGGCGGCGTGGTGTTCGTGCAGACGCCCCGGTTTCCGGCCGGCATGGCCCATGAACGGCTTCTGGCCGAGGGCAATCCGTTTTCGCGCATGCTGCTGCCAGCGGAGCATCTGTATCTGTACAGCGAAAAGGCCGTGCGCGAGCTTTTCACCTTTGCCGGGCTGGATCATTTCCGCTTCGAGACGCCGCTTTTCCCCTACGACATGTTGTTCGTGGCCGGACGACAGGAGATTGCCGAACATGGCCGGTCGGCCGTGGAAAAGGCCCTTTGCGCCACGCCGGACGGTCGTATGATCCAGGCCATGCTGGACCTGACCGACCGGGCCGAGGCGGCCGAGAAGCAGGCCGTGGAGTTGTCCGGGGCCGAGGCGACGAGCCTTGGCGGCCTGGAAGGGGTGATTCGCGAGACGGCCTCGGGCTGGACAGCCCAGGGGCGGCTGCCGCGCCTTGTCAACAAGGTGCTTTTGCGCTGGGGCCGGGCGGCCTGGGCGTTCAATAAGGCCGTCAAGTACGTGCTGGCCGCGCCCGGGCTGCGCCGGGAACTTCCGGCGCGGGATACGGCCGGCGATATCCTGGTGGTCGTGGACCTGACGCCGGTGCTCCCCGGTGGGGACAACGGCGGGGCCAAGCTCATGACCATTCTCCTGCTCCATGCCCTGCGCGACATGCGGCCGCATTGGCGCTTCGTCTGCATTGTTTCGGAGGCGGCGTACGACGAACTGTCGCACCTGGACGCGCCGAACATGGAGCGCGCCAAGGCGGGAGCGGTCGGGCCGGGCAAGGCGCTTTCGCACTGGCAGGGGAAAAAGGTGGACTTGCTTTTTTGTCCCTTCACCATGCCCTATTTCCACCATCCCGACGTGCCGGCCGTTTCGGTCATCTATGACCTGCAATACGCCTATTATCCGCAGTTTTTCAGCCCCGACGAAGAGGCCGGCCGGGAGCGGACCTTTCTGACCGCCGCCCGGTGCTGCGAACGGCTGGTGTGCATTTCCGAATTCGCGCGCCGCACCGTGCTCGAACAGGGCAACGTGCCGGACGGGCGCACGGCCACGGTGCATATCTCCCTGCCCAGGCGGCTCACGCGCACCGATATGGCGGCTGTCGCGGCCATTCGGGAGCGACTGGGGCTCGAAAGGGACGATTATCTGCTCTATCCGGCCAATTTCTGGCCCCATAAGAACCATAGAATGTTGCTGACCGCCTTTGGCATGCTGGCCGCCGGGCGTCCGGAGCCGTTGCGTCTGGTCCTTACCGGCGCGGATACGGGCCTGCGCCAGGAACTGGGACAGGCCGTGGCCGCCCTTGGCCTGGAGGGGCGGGCGGTCTTTGCCGGCTACGTGTCGGACGCGGACCTCTCGGCGCTTCTGACCGGGGCCCGGGCGCTGGTCTTTCCCTCGCTTTTCGAGGGGTTCGGCATGCCGCTGGTCGAGGCCATGGCCGTTGGCACGCCCATCGTCTGCTCCGACGTCACCAGCCTGCCCGAGGTGGGCGGCGACGCGGCGCTCTATTTTGATCCCCGGCGTCCCGACGACATCGTGGCGGCGCTCACCCGCCTGCTGGACGAAGAGGGGCTGGCCGAGGAGCTCGTGCGCAAGGGCCGGGAGCGCCTCGGCGTCTTCGGCGGTCCGGACGACATGGCCCGCAAGTACCTTCGCGTCTTCGAGGACGTGCTGGCCCGGCCCGTGTCCCAGAGCACGGCCGTGCGCGGGCTTTATGGCGACGGCTGGTGCGGTTCGCGGCTTTTTGTGGCCTGCGGCCCGGCCGCCCATCGCCAATGGCTGCGGGCACGCTTCGATCTGCCGGCCGGCGCGCCGTCGGGACAGGTGCGCATCGCGACCCTGGTCAACGGCAAGCCCTACGGCCGGCCGGTGACGCTCGCTTCGGGTAAATCGGCCGCCATTGATCCGGACGTGCCGCCCCATGGCGGATACGTGGAATTTCTCTTCGACGGGGCGCGGCGTGGCGACGCCGTCGGTCCCGGGGCGGACCGGCGCAAGCTCTCCGCGCGCTGCCAGGAGCTGCGCCTGACCGACGGGGCCCGGGACGTGGACCTGCGTTACGGCGAGGAGGGCAGGTCATGCTAAGCGTCAGCGCCATCACGCCGTCCTACAACCAGGGGCGTTTCATCGGCCGCACCATCGAGAGCGTGCTGTCCCAGCAGGGCGCGTGCGACCTGGAATACGTGGTCATGGACGGCGGCAGCACGGACGAGACGGTCTCGATTCTTGACAGTTACGGCGGCCGGCTGCGCTACCGTTCCGAGCGCGACAAGGGGCAGCCCGACGCCGTCAACAAGGGCATTGCCGCGACCTCGGGCGAGGTCATTGCCTGGCTCAATTCCGACGACGTCTACTATCCCGGAACCCTTCAAGCGGTGCTTGAGGTTTTTGCGTCCCGGCCGGACGTGGATGTGGTCTACGGCGACGGCGACCATATCGATGTGGACGACGCCGTCATCGAGCCCTATCCGGCCGAGCCGTTCCGTCTGGAGCGGCTGAAGGATCGCTGCATCATCTGCCAGCCGGCCGCGTTTTTTCGGCGGCGGGTGGTGGAGCGCTTCGGGGCCCTCGACCTGCGCTGGCAATACACCCTCGATTACGAGTTCTGGCTGCGGCTGGCCAAGGGTGGGGCGGTCTTCGCCTATTTGCCGCGAAAACTCGCCGGGTCGCGCTTTTATCCCCAGACCAAGACCTCGGGCGCCAAGCTTACAGTCCATGCCGAGATCAACGACATGATGGCCGCCACCTTCGGCCGGGTGCCGGACCGCTGGCTGTGCAACTACGCCCATGCTCTGGTCCGGGAGAAGTGGAAGCTTGCCGAAAAGGGCCGGGCCTTCACTCCGGCCGTGGCCCTGGCCTCCCTTGGCGCGTCCGTGCGCTGGAACCGGGGCGTTTCGGGAGCGCTTGCCCGCACCACGCTGTCGTGGCTCACGCGCGGGCTCATTCGTCCCGGCGGGGCGCTATGAAAATCGGCTTCGACGTGTCCCAGACCGGCGCGGGCAAGGCCGGCTGCGGCTATTTCGCCGCCGGCCTGCTTGCCGCCCTGGCCGCCGTCGACCGGGACAACGATTACCTGCTCTATCCGGCCTTCGGGGATTTCTGGTGGGAGCCCTGGCCCAAGGCCTGCCTGCGCCCGGCCGGAAGCCGCTTTCGCCTGGGGCCGACCTTTCGCCGGTTTTGGAGCCAGAAGCGCTTTTTCCGCCAGCCCCCGGCCGATTTCGAGGCCAGGCTCGGCAATCCGGACATTGTCCACGCCAACAATTTTTTCTGTCCCACGGGGCTTGCCCGCGCCCAGCTCGTCTACACGCTCTATGACCTGTCGTTTCTGGACAATCCGGCCTGGACCACCGAGGGCAACCGCACCGGCTGTTTCGACGGCGTGTTCCGGGCCGCGACCACGGCGGATTACGTGGTTTCCATCTCCGAATATTCCCTCGACCACTTCTTGAGGATTTTTCCCCATTACCCGCGCTCCCGGACGGTTGTCGCGCCCCTGGCCAGCCGTTTTTCGACCGCTTCGCCCCAGGCCCGGCCACGCATCGCCGACGCTATCGCGTCCGGGGGCTATTGGCTGTGCGTGGGCACCATCGAACCGCGCAAGAACCATGAGCGGCTCTTTGCCGCCTACGCCGCCTGGCGCAAGGAAACGGGCGGGAGCATGCCGCTGGTCCTGGCCGGGGGCAAGGGCTGGCTCATGGACGACGTGGCCCGCACGGTGGGGGAGCTCGGCATCGCCGACCACCTCGTTTTCACGGGCTATGTCTCCGACGCCGAGCTGGCCTGGCTCTACGCCAACTGCCACGCATTTCTGTATCCCTCGCTTTTCGAGGGCTTCGGCCTGCCGGTGCTGGAGGCCATGAGCCTTGGCGCGGCGGTCGTTTGTTCCGACGCCACGTCCTTGCCCGAGGTGGCGGGGGAGGCGGCCCTCATGGTCGATCCGCTGGATGTGGCGGGACTTGCCCAGGCCATGGCGAAGCTCGCGGACGATGCCGTCTTGCGGGAAGCGCTGCGGCAAAAGTCCTTGGTCCGGGCCAAGCTTTTTTCCTGGGAGCGTACGGCGCGGGTTGTGCGCGACGCTTACGCCGCCTGTGCCACGCTGCCGCGATTGGGTGCCTAGCGGGATACGACCAGGGAACGCCATTTCCTGCATCCTCTTGCTTTCCCAATGAATTTCTCTAAATGCAACTTTATTGCTTTTGCGGCGCTTTGTGGCTTGACTTTGCCATGCAACTCTGTTGCATCTGCTTCTGCCCTGCCCGCGCAGGGAAAAGGAGCTTTCATGAAACGCATCATGTTGTTGCTGGCGGGACTGCTTTTCGCGGCCGCGGTACCGGCCCAGGCCAAAATGCTGGTCGCCGTCAGCATCGCGCCCCAGGCCTATTTCCTCAAACAGATCGCCGGAGATCGGGCCGACGCCCTGGTCATGGTCCCGGCCGGGACCGACGCCCACACCTATGAGCCCAAACCACGCCAACTGGCCGAACTCGGCAAGGCGGCCGCCTATTTCGGCATCGGCATGGACTTCGAGAACGCCTGGCTGCCCCGGTTCAAGGCCGCCAGCCCGAAGATGGTCATCGTGCATACCGACGCGGGCATCAAAAAGATGCCCATGGTCGCCCATGAGCACGAGGGTGAGGAACACGAACACGAGCACGCGGGGGAAGGCCAGGACCACGACAAGGTTGGCCACGCCGAGGCCCACGGTCATCACCACCACGCGGGAGAGCCCGATCCCCATATCTGGTTGTCCCCGAAGCTGGCCAAGAGAATCGGGGCCAACATGCGCGACGGCCTGATTGCCGCCGATCCCGCCGGCGCGGCCGACTACCGGGCCGGCTACGAACGCTTCGCCGCTTCGTGCGACGCCCTTGACGCCGCGATAAAAAAAGAGTTTGCCGGTCTGCCCCCCGGGGAACATGTTTTCATGGTCTTCCACCCTTCCTGGGGCTATTTTGCCCGGGATTATGGTCTGACCCAGGAGCCCATCGAGCAGCTCGGCCGCGAACCCGGCCCCCGGGCCCTGGCCGGGCTGGTCAAGGAAGCCAAAAAGGATAACGTCAAAGTGATTTTCGTGCAGCCCGAAATGAGCGCCAAGCAGGCCGAAACCGTCGCGCAGGCCATCGGCGGGACCGTGGTCACCCTCGATCCCCTGGCCGCCGACTGGTCGGACAACCTGACCAAGGCGGCAGCTGCCATACGCCAGGGCATGGCCGGTCCGACGGAGGCCAAGTGACCGAACCCGTCGTCGACATCCGCGACTTGACGTTTGCCTACAACGGTCAGGCGGCCCTTTCGGGGGTCAGCCTGGCCGTTGCCCCTGGTGACCGGCTGGCCGTGCTCGGCCCCAACGGCGGCGGCAAGACCACGCTTTTAAAGCTCATCCTCGGCATCCTGCAGCCAACTTCCGGCACCATCCGCGTTTTCGGCCGGGAGCCGGGACGCCAAAGCGCCCGTATCGGCTACGTGCCCCAGCGCCTGGAAGGCGTGGCCGAGCGCAAGGACCTGCCCATACGCGTGCGCGAGGTGGCGCTGATGGGCCTGCTTGCCTCGGGCAGGTTCGGCTTTCGGTTCAGTCGTGACGAAATGCGACGGGCCGATGCCGCGCTTACCCGCGTGGAAATGCTGCCTTTGGCCGACAAGCGCTTTTGCGAGCTTTCCGGTGGCCAGAAACAGCGTACGCTCATTGCCCGGGCCCTGGTATCCGATCCGGACCTGCTCATCCTCGACGAGCCCACGGCCAATATCGACCCCCAAGGCAAGTTCTGCCTTTATGAGGTGCTGTCGCGCATCGGCCAGGGCGTGACCTCCCTGGTCGTCAGCCACGATCTCAGCATCCTGGCCGCCGGGGTCACGGCCGTGGCCTGCGTCAACGCCCGGGTGCTCTACGCCCCGCAACCGAAGCTCACCCAGGAGATGGTGGACCTGCTCTACGGCGTCCACAGCCACACCTGTCCCCTGGACGCCTATTTACGCCGCATCACGCCCGAACTGGCCGGCCTTACCTCCCTGGAGACGCGATGATCGCGGATTTCCTGACCTTGCCGTTTTTGCAGCACGCGCTTATTGCCGCCCTTCTGGCCGCCGTCTGCTGCGGCGTGATGGGCACGTTGATCGTGGCCAACCGCATGGTCTTTCTGGCCGGCGGCGCGGCCCATGCCGCCTACGGCGGGGTGGGGCTGGCCTATTTCCTGGCCTTGCCCGTGCTGCCCGTTACCGTGGCCTTCACCGTGGCCGCGGCCCTGCTCATGGCCGCCGTGACGCTGCGGCGTCTCGAGGATACGGACACGGTCATCGGCGTGCTCTGGGCGGCCGGCATGGCCTTCGGCATCATCCTGCTCGACCTGACCCCGGGCTACAAGCCCGACCTCATGAGCTATCTTTTCGGCAGCATCATCACCGTGCCGGTCTCCGACCTTTATGCCCTGGTCGGCTTGGCCGTGGTCCTGGTCGGGCTGACGCTGCGGCATTACAACGGGTTCGTGGCCATGGCCTTCGACCGGGAGTTCGCGGCCGTTCGCGGCGCGCCGGTCAGGTTCCTGCACTATCTGCTCACCGGGCTCGCCGCCGTGACGGTGGTGCTTCTCATCCGCGTGGCCGGCCTGATCCTGATCATCGCGCTTTTATCCGTGGCCCCGAGTCTGGCCATGCGCCGCGTCGCCTCCCTGGGCCGGGCCATGGTCGTCGCCTCCCTGCTCAACATCTTTTTTTGCCTGGCCGGACTCATGCTTGCCTATCGCTTCGACCTGACCTCCGGCGCGGCCATTATCGCCGTGGCCGCGACCACCTTCTGCCTGACCCTGGCCGTGGGATTCCTGCCCCATCGGAAGGGTGTATAGAAAGGCCATGGCGGGAGAGGGAAACCAGACGTCGGCGGCGGCCATGCTGACCCGGGCGGGCATCGAGCTCACCCCCCTGCGCCTGTGCGTGGCCGACGTGCTGTCCGGGGAAGGGCAGGCCCTGCCGGCGGCCGATATCCTGGCCCGGGTGCGGGAGCGCCACCGGGCCAACAAGGTCACGCTCTACCGCATTCTCGATCTCTTTGTGGAAAAGGGCTTGGCCTTCCGCCACAGTTCCGGCGACAGGGCCTTTCGCTATTGCCTGGGGCCGCGTTTTTCCAGCCGGGCCCACTGCCATGCCTACTGCGTGCGTTGCGGCCGCATGGAGTGCCTGCCCGCCCCGGAGACGCTTGTGGACGTGGCCGCCCTGGGCGAGCGCATGGCCATGGACGTGGTGGGGGTGGAGGTGCGCATCGACGGCGTCTGCGCCGCCTGCCGCAAGGCCGCGGGAGAGGGCGGCGAGACGGACGGGCCGGTTGACGCCGGGCCGGGAAACAACTAGCCTTATTGCTTCCTTACGATGGCCTTATGATTTTCCAGGGGCCGTTCGGATGCCATCCACATGAAAAAAGCGCTCATTTTCGGAGTCTCCGGCCAGGACGGGGCCTATCTTGCCCGGTTGCTGCTGGACAAAGGCTATCAGGTGACCGGGACGTCCCGCGACGCCCAAATGACCTCGTTTCGTAATCTGGCCGCCCTCGGCGTGCGCGACCAGGTGGCGCTTTTTTCCGTGACGCTCACCGATTTTCGTAGCGTGCTGACCGTGCTGACCAAGGTCGTGCCGGACGAGATCTATCACCTGGCCGGCCAATCCTCGGTCGGGCTCTCCTTCGAGCAGCCCGTGGAAACCTTCCACTCCATCAGCCTCGGCACCCTCAACCTGCTCGAGGCGGTGCGGTTTCTCGACGCGCCGGTCAGGCTCTACAACGCCTCGTCGAGCGACTGCTTCGGCGATACCGGGGGCGAGCCGGCCACCGAGGAAACCCCCTTCGCCCCACGAAGCCCCTATGCCGTGGCCAAAGCGGCGGCCCACTTCGAGGTGGCCAACTACCGCGAGGCCTACAAGCTTTTCGCTTGCAACGGCATCCTGTTCAATCACGAGTCGCCGCTGCGGCCCCCGCGTTTCGTCACCCGCAAGATCGTTTCCGCCGCCTGCCGCATCGCGCAAGGCTCCGGGGAACGCCTGCGCCTGGGCAACATCGATGTGGCCCGGGACTGGGGCTACGCGCCGCAGTACGTGGAGGCCATGTGGCGCATGCTCCAGCGGGACACGCCCGAGGATTACGTCATCGCCACCGGCCAAACCATCACCTTGCGGGATTTTACCGCCCACGCCTTCGACGCCGTCGGGCTTGACTGGCGCGACCACGTCGACGTGGATCCTTCCCTTTTTCGTCCATCGGACATTGCCGTAAGCCGGGCCAATCCGTCCAAGGCGGCGCAGCGCCTGGGCTGGCGGGCGACGCTCAGTCCCGCCGACGTGGCCCGGGCCATGGTCGCCCACGAAATGGGACAACCACAACCGGAGAAGACCGTTCCATGAAGAACAAAGTCGCGCTGATCACCGGCATCACCGGGCAGGACGGTGCCTATCTGGCCGAATTGCTGCTGCAAAAGGGCTACGCGGTGCATGGCATCAAGCGCCGGTCCTCGCTTTTCAACACCCAGCGCATCGACCATCTCTACAGCGACCCGCACGACACCGGCCGCAGACTGATGTTGCACTACGGCGACCTGTCCGATTCCACCAACCTCATCCGCATCATGCAGGAGGTCCGGCCGGACGAGGTCTACAACCTGGCCGCCCAGAGCCACGTCAAGGTCTCCTTCGAGTCGCCGGAATACACCGCCGATGTGGACGCCCTGGGAACCTTGCGCCTGCTCGAGGCCATCCGCATCCTGGGGCTCGAGAAGCACACCCGTTTTTACCAGGCCTCGACCTCGGAACTCTTCGGCAAGGTGGTGGAAACGCCCCAGACCGAGAAAACGCCGTTTTATCCGCGAAGCCCCTATGCCGTGGCCAAGCTCTACGCCTACTGGATCACGGTCAACTACCGCGAGGCCTACGGCATGTACGCCTGCAACGGCATCCTCTTTAACCACGAGTCGCCGCTTCGCGGGGAGACCTTCGTCACCCGCAAGATCACCCGGGCCATGGCCCGCATCAAGCTGGGGCTGCAGGACTGCCTGTACCTCGGCAACATGAGCGCGCTTCGCGACTGGGGCCATGCCAAGGACTACGTGGAAATGCAGTGGCTCATGCTCCAGCAGGACGCTCCGGACGATTTCGTCATCGCCACCGGTCGGCAGTCCTCGGTGCGCGACTTCGTGATGATGACCGCCGACGAACTCGGCATCTCCCTGCGTTTCGAGGGCGAGGGCGCGGACGAGAAGGGGTACGACGCCGAGACGGGCAAATGCCTTATCGCCGTCGATCCCCGTTATTTCCGGCCGACCGAGGTGGAAACGCTGCTCGGCGATCCCACCAAGGCCCGGGAACGCCTGGGTTGGCAGCCAAAAATCACCATCGAGCAGATGGTGTCCGAAATGGTGCGCAGCGACCTGCGCGAAGCAGAGCGGGACGCGCTCTGTAAAAGCCAGGGATTTGCCGTTTTCGACTATAATGAATGACAGCGTCGGCCTTGACAGGCCCGCTCCCGTGTCTAGCTCATACAGTCGGCGCGTTGCGCCGCCAATTTTCCCCAAGGAGATATCACATGGCTTATGACATCCGCCTGGTGAAGCTGATAAACGGCGAAACGGTGCTCGGCAAATGGGACGAGGCCGCCGGCAAGCTGACCGACGTGGCCCTGCTTCAGACCATCCCTTCCCAGCAGGGCGTGCAGATGCTGCTGTTGCCCTTCGGCTATCCCTTCGAAACCGAGGTCGGCGGCGAGATCGAGCTGACCCACGTGCTCTATCAGTTCAAGAAGTTTCCCGACGAGCTCAAGACCCGCTATCTGGAAGCCACGAGCAATCTCACCCTGTCCACCCCCGGCGACCTCAAAACCCTGTCCAACCTGGGCGGCGGCAAGGGTAATCTCTCCAGCATCCTAAAGAAATAGGGCCTATTTCTATACTGGGGGATACACCATTCTCCGTAACGTGGCTTCCCCAGCGTTCCGGTACGCCCGCAACAATTAAAAAGTTTAGGAAAGGGAGAGCGCGAGAGGGGAGAACCCTTTGCAAAAGGGTTTCCCCTCTCGCATTTTCTTTTAAACACATGCGCGAATTCGCTCCCTGGCTGCAAAAGCCCACCCAGTATCTCGGCGCGGAATGGGGCCGCACGGCCAAGGACGCCGCTTCGGTGCGCGCCCGGGTCGCCCTGGCCTTCCCGGACCTCTATGAAGTCGGCATGTCCTATGTGGGCGGGCGCATCCTTTACGAGACCGTCAACCGTGTTGCTGGCCTTGCCGCCGAGCGCGTCTTCACCCCGGCCGACGAGGCCGCCGCGTTGTTGCGTGACCAGGGCGCGCCGCTTTGCACCCTGGAGTCCGATACGCCGCTGGCCGCCTGCGACGTGGTGGCGTTCCACCTCACCCACGAGCTGTGCTACACCAACGTGCTGTACATGCTGGATCTGGCCGGTATCCCTTTTCGCGCCGCCGACCGGGGCGATGACGGGCCGCTCGTTATCGCCGGCGGCGGCTGCGCCTTCAATGCCGAGCCCGTGGCCCCGTTTTTCGACCTCATGGTCATCGGCGACGGCGAAGAGGCCTTGCCCGCCATTTTGGACGCCGTGGCCACGGCCAGGGAGGAGGGGGGCGTCTCCAGGCGCGACCTGCTCCTGCGCCTGACCGGTATCCCGGGCGTCTATGTGCCGTCCTTTTTCGATATCGGCCCGGACGGCGCGCCGGTACCGCTGGTGCCGGGCTACGAGCGCGTGACCAAGGCCATTGTGGCCGATCTCGACACGGCTCCCTTTCCCACCTGCCAGGTCGTGCCCTTTGCCCAGGCCGTGCACGACCGCCTGGCCGTGGAGATCGCCCGGGGCTGCACGCGCGGCTGCCGCTTTTGCCATGCCGGCATGATCTACCGGCCGGTGCGTGAGCGCAGCCTGCCGGAGCTCGAGAAACTGGTGGCTGAGGGACTGTCGCGCACCGGCTACGAGGAGCTGTCCTTTCTTTCCCTTTCCACCGGCGATTTCTCCGCCCTGGAGAGCCTTTTCGCCCACAGCATCGACCGCTGCCGCCGGGACCAGATCGCCGTGTCCCTGCCGTCGCTTCGGGCCGGCACGCTCTCCGACTCCATCCTCGACATGATGGCCGGCATCCGCCGCACCGGCGCGACCGTGGCCCCGGAAGCCGCCACCCAGCGCCTGCGCGACGTCATCAACAAGGGCATCACCGAGGAGGACATCCTCGCCCACGTGGCCAAGCTTTTTCGCCACGGCTGGCAGCAGGTCAAGCTCTACTTCATGATCGGCCTGCCGACCGAGACCGAGGAGGACGTGCGGGGCATTTACGAACTGGCCAAAAAGGTCCTCGCCCAGGCCCCGCCCGGGACCAAGCGCTTGCAGGTCACGGCCGCCATCTCACCCTTCGTGCCCAAGCCTCACACGCCGTTTCAGTGGGAAGCGCAGATCAGCCTGGAACAGACCAGGGCGCGGGTGGGCTATCTGCGCGATCTTTTCGCCACGGACCGGCGACTGACGCTACGCTGGCACGAGCCGGAGATGAGTTTTCTCGAGGGCGTTTTTTCCCGGGCCGGTCGGGAGCTCGCGCCGCTGGTCGAGGCCGCCTACCACCAGGGCGCGCTTTTTTGCTCCTGGGTCGACCGTTTCGATCTGGCTCCCTGGCTTCGGGTGTTCGAAGAAGCCGGGCTTGACCCGGCCAAATGGCTTGACGCGCGCAACCCGGATGCGCCGCTTCCCTGGGATCATCTGTCCTGCGGCGTCACCCCGGGCTTTTTGCGCCGGGAGCGCCAAAAGGCCCTGGCCGGGCGCATCACGACCGATTGCCGCTACGGCGAATGTTCGGGCTGCGGCGTGTGCGACTTCGAGGGCCGCAAAAGCGACCTGCGCGCCGCCGGAGAGGCGGTGATCCGTCCGCGCTGCAACCGCCCCGAACGCGAGCACGAGGCTGTGGCCGCGCCTCCGGCTCCGCCCAGGGAAGACTTGACCCGAAAGGCCGTGCACGTGCGCCTGTGGTTTGAAAAAACCGGCAGCGCCGTCTACCTGAGCCAACTGGAGCTCACGCGCCTTTTTGAGCGCGCCTTGCGCCGGGCCGGGCTCAAGCCCAGTTTTTCCGCCGGCTACCATCCGCTGCCCCAGATGTCCTTCGGCCGGGCCCTACCGGTGGGTGTGGCGAGTACGGCCGAATGGATGGGCCTTTTCTTGCGTGAGCCGGTTGCCCCCGGGGACATCCCGGCCAGACTCAACCCCAATCTCCCCGAGGGCCTCGCCATGGTGGCCGTGGAAGAACTCCCCCCTGGTCGCAAGGTGCCCCAGCCCATCGAGGAGACTTTCGAACTTGTCATTCCCGCCGCCAACGCCAAGGACTGCCTGGAGTGTTGGGGCGCATTCGCGGCGGCTGACAGCTTTCCCGTGACCTGGGAATCGAAAAAGGGCCCGCGCTCCATCGACGCCCGGCCCCTCGTCACGGGCGTCGCCCTGGAAGAGCCCGGAAATACGGTGCGCATCACCTGTCTTTTCGCAGAAGCCTACGTGAGCCCGTTGCGGCTGGTCGAGGCCGTCTGTCCGGGGCTGGTGCGCGGACGCTACGTCCTGACCAAGGCCTCCGTGGCCTTCGAAGCGGGCGGGGCGGGCTTCCCGGCCGGTTTGATGAACCAGAATTAAGTTCCCTTGCTGCGCAAAATACCTATGCTTTAAGCGCCAGGCCGCGACTGTCGTACCCGGCCTGGCGCCCCATTTGAAGCAAAGGAGTATCCCTGATGCGTTGGCGTTTTTCCCTTCTCCCGCTCACGTTGCTTTTGGCCCTGGCCGCCGTCGCGGCCGCCGCCGAACCGCCGCATGTCGTGCGCCTGCCGAACGGCCTGACCGTCATGGTCATCGAGGACAATCGTTTTCCGTTGGTGGCCGAGCGGCTCTTCGTCCATGCCGGCTCGGGCTACGAAACGCCCAAGCAGGCGGGCTTAAGCCACCTGCTCGAACACATGGTCTTCAAATCCACGGCCAAACGCCCGGCCGGACAGGTGGCTTCGGACGTAGAAGGAGCGGGGGGAGAGCTTAATGCCTCCACCAGCTTCGACAGCACGGTCTATCGGGTGGATATGCCGGCGGACCGCTGGAAGCTCGGCCTCGACGTCTTCAAGGACATGATTTTCGGGGCCAAGTTCGTGCCCGAGGAACTTGATTCCGAGCGCAAGGTCGTGTTGTCGGAACTGGCCCGGGGCCGGGACAATCCCGACAACCGGCTGTTTCAGATGACCCAGGCCATGGCCTGGCCCGGCCAGTCCTACGGCTGGCCCATCATCGGCTTTCCCGAGACGGTTTCCAAATTCACCGCCGACGACCTGCGCGCCTACGTCAAAGAGCGCTACCAGCCCCAATCCATGCTGCTTGTGGTCGCCGGCAAGGTGCGGACCGAGGACGTCGTGCAGGAGGTCGAGGCGCTCTTCGGCTCCCTGGCCAACGACCGGCCCCAGACGCCGGTTCTGCCCTATGTCCAACCCGGCCTTGCCGTGGGCCAGCCCCTGGTAAAGGTGGAATACGGACAGTGGAACAAGGTGCGCCTGCAACTTTCCTTTCCCACCCCCGGCATCCGCGCCGCCGACGAAGCCTCGCTGGACGTGTTGTCCCGGCTTCTGGCCGGCGACGAGACCAGCCGGCTGTACCGCACCTTCAAGTACGAGAAGAAGCTGGTCGACGATATTTCCTGCGCCTCGATGACCTTGGAGCGGGGCGGGCTTTTCATCATCGACGTTTCACTGGACGCGAAAAACGTGGCCGCCTTCTGGCAGGGGCTGCTCACGGAACTGTCCCATTTGCGGGGCGCGTCGTTTACCGACCGTGAACTGGCCCGGGTCAAGCTCAATATCGAGGACGGCCTGTACCAAACCAAGGAGACTTTGGCCGGCATGGCCATGAAGGCCGGCTACTTCCGTTTCTACGGCTACGATCCCGACGGCGAGGCCAACTATCTGCGCGCCGTGCGGCTGGTGGACCAGAAGTCCCTGCAGGCGGTCATCGAGGCCACGCTGCGTCCCGGGCGCCGGCTGGTCGCCGCCTTGGTTCCCAAGGCCGACGAGAAGACGGTCACGGCCGAGGAATTGACGTCCCTGGCCGACAAGGCCTGGCCGGCGCCCAAGGCCGCTCCCGGCACCACGACGACCCGGGCCGCCGGGGGCGTGGCCGCGCCCGAGGTGGCGGATCTCGGCGGCGGGCACACGCTGGTGCTGTTGCCCGACAAGACGCTGCCCTACGTGTCCGTGTCCCTGGTCTACAATGGCGGGGACGCGCTTTTGGCCAAAAACAGGCAGGGGTTGGCGGAACTCGTCGCCAACAGCCTGACCACGGGCACGAAAAAGCTTTCGGCCAACGCCCTGGAGGATTTTCTGGCCGACCGGGCCGCCGATCTTTCCGCCGCGGCCGGCCGCGACGCCTTTTCCGTGTCGGCCAAGTTCCCCAGCCGCTTCCAGAAGGACATGTTCGGCCTCGTCTCCGATGTGCTGCTCACCCCGGCCTTTTTGCCCTCCGAAGTATCGCGCGAAGTGTCGGACCAGCTCGCGGCCATCAAATCCCAGGAGGACAAGCCGCTCGGGCTCGCCTTCCGCAAGCTCTTCCCGTTCCTTTTCACCGACACCGGCTACGCCTATATGCGCCTGGGCCAACCGGACACGGTGCGGACCTTCACGGCTGCGGACGTCGCCGGCTTCTGGACGGCCCAGAAGGAGCGGCCCTGGGTCATGGCCGTGTGCGGCGATTTCGATCCCGCCGCCGTGCGCGCCCTGGCCGACAAGCTGGCCAAGGCCGGCGGAACGGCCAAGCCCTTTACTTTCGCCACGCCCAAGTGGGGCGGGAAGCGCGAGGATGCGCTGCATCTCCCCGGTCGCAACCAGACCCATCTGCTCATGGTCTTCCCGGTGCCGGGGCTGCGTTCGCCGGATACCCCGGGGCTCGAACTCCTAAACAACGTCCTGGCCGGGCAAAGCGGGCTGCTTTTTTCGCGCCTGCGCGAAAGCGAAAGCCTCGGGTATTCCGTGACCTCGTTTCTCTGGCAGGCGGATACCACCGGCTTCTTGGCCTTTTACATCGGCACGTCGCCCGACAAGGCCGACGCGGCCTTGGACGGCTTCAGGCGCGTGGCGGCCCAGCTGCGCCAGACGCCACTGCCCGACGAGATGATGTTGCGGGCCAAGAACGTCCTGTCCGGGGATTATTACCGGGACCGGCAGGCGCTTTCCTCGCGCAGCGCCGAGGCGGCCCGGTCGCTGTCCCAGGGCCTGCCGCTCGATAACGACCGCCGGGTGGTCGAGGCGGCCCAGTCGCTCACCCCGGAAAACCTCAAGGCGCTGGCCGAGAAATACCTGAAGCCCGAAGCGGCCTACATCTTAAAAGTGCAGCCCTGACCCGGCGCTACAACCCGAGCTCGCCAAGGCCCCGGTTTCACGACCGGGGCCTTTCTCTTGAATTCGCAAACAATTTGTGCCAGTTCCCAAAATACAGACACAACGGGGAGGGACTTGCATGATACGATGCCGCACCCTCGAGACGCCGTTACAGGTGGAGTTTTCAAGCGGCGAGCATACCGGCGTGTGCGACGCGACGCCGGACAAGGGCGGGCAAGGCCAGGGCTTTCGACCCCACGAACTGCTCGAAGCGGCCCTGGGCTCGTGCACGTCCATGATCATCACCATGTACGCCAAAAATCACGGCATCGCCCTTACGGGCGTCGGCGTCAGCGTAACGCTCGATCGCAGCGAACCCGGGATCACGGCCTTCGACTGCGCCATCACGCTTTCCGGCGACCTGACCGACGAGGAGCGACAGCGCCTCTTGCGCGCGGCCAGGGCTTGCCCGGTGCGCAAGACGCTTTCCGCCAAGCTGATCTTTCGAGAGAAAGGGGAGGTAGGATAGGAGGATCGGGGCAAGGGATGCCTCCGGCGGCCAAAGGGCTAGCGCCCTTTGGAATCCCTTAAGGATTTCAGCTGTTGTTTCGTCAAAAAGCACGGTCGGTATGCAATTGAATTGTGAAGCCCCCTGTCACCGTGAAAGTTTTTTGCGGAGGGGGTCCGGGGGAGGGGCTTTTTTTCAAAAAAGCCCCTCCCCCGGCGGCTCCCCACTCCCTACTCCCTAGCGCAAATTATTGGCGGTGATGAGCCGCACCAGGATGACGATGAGGCAGGCGGAAAAGACGCCGAGGGTCAGGTAGCCGAAGAAGGCTTCCGAGGCCGCGAGCAGGCGCAGGCTCGGCGTGGGAATGCAGTCGGCGCAGCCTGTATTCGTGAACAGGGATACGCTTAAGTAGAGGCAATCCCTGAAGGATTCCGTGAGCCGGCCGTTGCAGACGATCTGGAAGGCCATGAATGTCCGGGCATAGCCGGCCACGATGCAGGCGGCATAGACCGGCAGGGACACGGCCAGGACGACGAGGCTGCGAAAGAGCACCAGCGACAGCAGGATCAGTGTCGGGAAGGTGATGGAAAAGGCGAAGGCCAGAAAGATGACCTGATCGGGCGTGGTGGTCTTGGCCTGGCTCAAGTAGACCAGATAGACCAGAAACGGCAGGGATACGGCCAGGCCGATCAGTCCGAGAATGGAGCGAAGGCTCATGACGCGGCATGCCTTTTGGTGCGTGCTTCCTTGTCGTCCCCGATCCGGGACGGCCTAGAGAACGAAAAGCCGGCAGCGGCGCGCATGGGGTGGTTCTTACCGGCTATTACGCCCGGGCCATAAGTGCATTCACAAGCTTCATAAGCAGTTCCGGCTGGTTGTGCAGATCGGAATTCTGCAGGAACACCCGGCGCTGGTGAAAGCGGTCCTTGAGGGTTTCCAGATAGCGTTCGCGGTTTTCCACATTTTCGGGGTCGTAGGTCGCGGCATAGCCCGGCAGGAGCCGCTCGACGCTTTCCTTTTCCGGAATCTGGGCTCCGGGGAGCAGGTCCCAGTCGCGCCACTCGAGCTGATCGAGAAGCAAGGCGGTTTGCAAGGTCAGCGACGTGGCCAGGGGGATATTGCGCAGGTCCCGGTCCGAGGACTTCCAAAAGCCCACGGAATTGAAGGCGTAGCCCACGGCTCCAGCCACGAACACGTTTAAAAACGCCTCCACGTCCTTCCACAGCTCATAGACCCGGAAGGGATTGGCGAACGGCTCGAACACGAGCTTTTTGAGCTCGTCCTCGTTGACGTTCTCGGCCAGGTTGCGCCGGGTCATCAGCGACGCGCCCATGGCCACGGCCAGTCCCCGGTCGGCGAAACGCACCACCGGCGGCAGGCAGGTGTCCTTCATGAGCCAGACCATGATGTCGGGAAAGGCGCAGCGGTTGACGTAGGCCCCGAGCAGGTCGCGGTCGATGAGCGCCCGGCCGTTGGGGTTGCGCACGTCCTGCCCGAGCGGCAGCACCTTACCGTCATTCTCGGTCAAGGCCAGGTTCATGGCCGAAATCGTGTAGCGCCAGTCCGGATGCCCCAGCGGCCGGGAATCGGTCTTGTCGAACAGCGTGGGCTCCCAGACCCGGCAGACCTTGCCGGCGCAGTCGATCTGGAAGGCGTCGTCGTGGAGCACCACCTTGGAAAAGCCCGCCGGCAGCGTGCCGCCGTTGTCGTGGGAATTGGTGTGGGACGACTTGCCCGTGCCGGAAAGGCCGAAAAAGGCGATGGAGCGCTTGCCCTTGGCTTGCACTTCCGCGTCCTGGCAGCCGGAAAAATCGATTTCCTTGATGCCGCCGTGGCAGGCGGCCATGCCGAGCCGCATGCCCGAGGTCCAGGCCAGGGTGAGCGTGCCTTTTTTGCGCTCGCCGAAATAGCGCATGCCGAGGTTGAAAATGACGTTGGCTTCCTCGTCGACGAGGGCCAGCTGGGGCCCGCCCTCGTTGTGATAATACGGGTCGCGCGTGGTCCAATGGTTGAACCCCACGACCAGGATGTCGGGAATCGGCAGGACCGGGCTCTTGGCGTAGACCTCGGCCAGTTCCTCGTACGGGGTGAAGTTGGCCAGCCAGTTGAAGACGTTGACCGCGTCATCCTCGGTGGTCACGATGGTGGCCTTGATCATGAGATCGGCGTCGAGGCCGAGAATCGCCTCGGCCTTGATCAGCGGATAGCGCTGCATCTCGTAGACGGCCTCGCGCAGGTCCGCCTCCACCTTGCGTCGTTCGCTCGGCTCCATGCGGTTGTAAAAACGCCGGGCCTTGGCCGTGCGGCCGACGATGCGGCCGTGGCAGTTGTCGATGACCGTCGCGCCTTCGGGCAGCCCGAGACGCCGGGCCGCGGGAGGATAGACCGGCAGGTCCGTATCCATGACGTCATGCTGCTTCCTGGCCAAGGCATAGGCCTCGGCCGCCGTGACCTTGCGCACGCGGCGGTCCAGGCAGAGGGTTTGGGCGATGGAGCGCAGCGGCGGCATCCTGGTCATGTCGTCGCGGTAGTAGTCGTGACTGGCGCGGCTGGCCATGAAACCTCCGATGGGAGATGGATTGGTATATGATCGTACGCGGTTGGAGGAGCCGGGTAAACCGTTTTCTGGCCTGTCAGCCGTGGCGGCCCGGGGTGAATCGCTTGGGGTCGATACCGTACTTTTTGACCTTGTAGTTGACCACCCGATAGCTCTCGCGCAGGTTGCGCGCGGCCTGGTACATGTTGCCCTTGGCCTTTTTGAGAGCCTCCACCAGCAGTTCGGTCTCGAAATCGGCCACGGCCTCGCCGAAGGACAGGGAGGGTTCCGTGCCCGAGGATTCCCCGGTCTGCAGCGTGGGGGGGAGGTGGTAGGTGCGCAGCACGGCCTCGTCGCACAAGGTGGCGGCCCGCTCCATGCAGTGAGCCAGTTCGCGGACGTTTCCCGGCCAATGGTACTGGTTGAGCAGATCAATGGCGGGAGTGGAGATGCGGCGCACGCTGTTGCCCGTGCGGCGGGAAAACTCTTCCAGAAAGCATTCGGCCAGGGGCAGGATGTCGCCGGTGCGTTCCCGAAGCGGCGGCACGAAAATCGAGAAAACGCCCAGGGCGTAATAGAGGTCTTCCAGGAATTCGCCCCTGGCCAGGGCGTCTTCCAGGGAGGTGCGGGTCGCGGCCACCACGCGGGCATCCACGGGCACCGGCGCTTCGCCGCCGAGCCGTTCCACGAAGCCTTCCTGGATGATGCGCAGCACCTGCTTCTGGGCGCTTACGGGCAGCTCGTCGATGTCGTCGAGAAAGACGATGCCGCCGCCGGCCAGCTCGAAGATTCCCCGGCGGGACCGGGTGGCCTTGGAGCGCTCGCCTTTTTGCACGCCGAAAAGCGCTTCCAGCACGGCCTCCGCCGGTTTGTCGCCGCAGGCCAGACGCACGAAGGGACGATGGCGACGGTCGCCCTGGGCGTGCAGGTAGCGGGCCAGGGTCTCCTTGCCCGTGCCTTCCTCGCCGCGAAGGAGCACCGGATCGCCGGCATCGGCCGCCTGGGCGATCTGGCGCAGCACCAGGCGCATGCTCTTGGACGCGGCCACAGGTGTGATGATTTCACTTGCGGCCGGAGCTTCCCCGGTTTCCGGTTTGGTCTCCAAGGCCTGGGGGACGACGGACGGACGGCGTCGGGACCGGTCCAGCTCGTCGCGAAGACGCAATGCGCCGTTGCCGATGACCGCGCCGACCACGGTCAAAAATTCCCGCTGGGCTTCCAGAAAGACCATGGGCGCCTTGGGCAGGTCGACGCTCAAGGCCCCGATCACGCCGGTGCGGCTGACCGGTTCGAAGCCCTCGACCTGTCCGTCCGGCTCGGGCACGCTTACGGGCACGCAGATGTAGGACAGGCTGGTCAACTCCTCGGGAGGGCGGCCCAGAAAGTCCGGGTGGTCCTTGATGTCCTGGAGGACCAGGGACCGCCCGGAACCGATGACCTGTCCGGTGGACAACGGGGCCGGGCCATAAAGATGGTCCAGCCCCTGGTCCTTGCCGTGGGACAGGATGATGCGCGCGCCTTCCTGGGGCAGGTCGTGCAGCTCCAGACAGGCGCGCCGATAGCCAAGCGTCTCGACCAGGATGACCAGGGCGTTTTCGAGCCCCCGGCGCACGGCCCGGCCGGGACCCGTTACGGCCGCGATGCGCGAAAGCGCCCGATAGAAGGCCGGGCCCGCGCTGTCGAAGGAAGTGAGCGGATCGATCACGCCGCCTGACCCGTAGCAGCCGCCGCGGCCCCAAGCTCGAGAGCCTTGAGGTTGAGCGGGACGATTTTGGGTTTCAAATATTTCTCCACAGACCGGACCAGGGCGTCGACGCCGAAGGGCAGCGCGCCGCAGGCCGCCGCCGCCGCGATCAGCACCATGTTGGCGGCCTTGGCCGTGCCGGCCTGTTCGGCCAGGCTGATGCAGGGCACCATGACCACCCGGGCGGCGAAGCCGCGAGCCGTTTCGAGCACGGCGTCGAGGGGCGGGTAGCATTCCCGGCCGAGGCAAACGCCGACCGGCTGGACGGATTCACTGTTGCCGACCACGATCCCGCCGCGCTTAAGCATTGGCAGGGCGCGCAGGGTTTCGAGCAGCTCGAAGCCGAGCAGCACGTCGGCCTCGCCCTTGGAGATGACCGGGCTTTTGTAGCCGCCGATCAGTATGGTCGACTCCACCACGCCGCCGCGTTGGGCCATGCCGTGGATCTCGCCGGCCGTGACGGGCAGTCCCGCGTCCAGGGCGGTTCGGGCGAGCAGGGTGGTGGCGGTGAGGGTTCCCTGGCCGCCGACGCCGGTAAGGAAAATGCGCGCGCGGTTCATCGGGCCTCCTTCTTGCCGGGCTTGATGTCGGCAGAGAGCTGCACGCAGTACATGCAGCCGTCGCATTGTTCGGCGTTGATGGTGAAAACGCCCTCCACCATGGCGAAGGCCGGGCAGGCCAGATTGTCGCGCACGGTGAGGCAGGCTGCCGGATCGCCGGTCACCCGGGCGGGTGGGGTCTTTTTGGCCTGGCCCACGCGCCGGGCATGGATGGGGCAGGGGTACTCGGCGATGAGCACGCGGGGACCGGACTGGCCGGCGAATTCCGTAAGCGCCGCGATGGTCGCCTTGTGGTTGAGCGGGTTGACCTTGACCGGGGTGATGCCGCAGGCCTTGATCAGCGCCGACAGGTCCACCGGATTGGGGTTTTCCCCGAAGATGGTGGTGTCGACGCCGGGGTTGGGCTGGTGGCCGGTCATGGCCGTGGTGCGGTTGTCCAGGATCACGATCAGGATGTCGTGGTTGTAGGCCACGGCGTCAATCAGGCCGGTGATGCCGGAATGAAAGAAGGTGGAGTCGCCGATAAAGGCCACCACGGGCTTGCCCGAGGCCCGGGCGAAACCCGCGCCGGCGGAGATCGACGAGCCCATGCACAAAAGGAAGTCGGCGGCCCGAAACGGCGGCAGAAAACCCAGCGTGTAGCAGCCGATGTCCGAGGAATAGACGGCGTCGTCGCCGAAGACTTCGCGCACGGCGTAGTAGGCGGCCCGGTGGGGGCAGCCGGCGCACAGGTTCGGCGGGCGCTTCGGCAGGTCGGCCGGCACGGACAGGGTTTCGACGGCGGCGGTCTCACGGCCGAGGGCGGCATTGACCGCCGCGCGCACGTTGACCGTGGCGTACTCGCCAAGGCGTGGCAGATGCGGCCCCTTGCCGACGATTTCCACAGTGACGCCGCGTTTCTGGGCCAGGGCGCGGATTTCGTTTTCCAGCACCGGTTCCAGTTCCTCGACGATGACCACCTTGCGGCATTTGCCGAGGAAGTCGGCGATGCGGTTTTCCGGCAGCGGGTAGCTCATGCCCAGTTCGAGCACGCGCACCGCGCCTTCCAGCCCGTCTTCTTCCAGCACGTCGGCGAGGTAATTGCGGGCCGCGCCCGAGGCGATGAAGCCGACGTCGCCCGCGCCGCGCTCGGTGTTGTAGGGCGAGGTTTCGGCCGCTTCGCGCGCCTTTTCCAGGCGTTCGAGCAGGCGCACATGCATGAGCCGGGCCGAGGCGGGCAGTGGCACGTACTTGGCCGGATTTTTCGCAAAGGGTTTTTCGGCCGGCGTGTCCGGCAGGGCGCCGAAGGTCACGGGGCCGCGCACATGGTTGACGCGGGTGGTGGTGCGCAAAAGCACCGGCGCTTCGAGACGGCGCGAAAGGAGCAGGGCGTCGCGGGCCATGTCCTTGCATTCCTGGGCCGTGGCCGGCTCGAAGCAGGGCAGTCCGCCGAGGCGCGCGTAGAGGCGGTTGTCCTGTTCGTTTTGCGAGGAGTGGCAGCCCGGGTCGTCGGCCGAAAGCAGGACCAACCCGCCCGGGGCCGTGACGTAGGCCAGGGTCATGAGGGGATCGGCGGCCACGTTGACGCCGACGTGCTTCATGGTCACCAGGGTGGGCAGCCCGGCCAGGGTCGCGCCGCCGGCCACCTCGAGGGCTACTTTCTCGTTGACCGAATATTCGAAGTAATAAGGTCCGTCCTTGGACAGGCGAAAAAACGTGTCCGGCACCTCGGACGAGGGCGTGCCCGGATAACAGGTCACGAACCGGACCCCTCCCTCGAGGGCTCCCCGGGCGATGGCCTCGTTGCCGAGCAGAAGCAGCGTTTCTCCGGCCGCCGCGGTCAATAATTCCTTACCCACGTACAAACCTCCGACGGAAAAATGGACGCCGCGCCGACGTCTTGCCATTCCCGGCGCGCCGGGAAGCGGGTTGCCGCCAAACGCGGCCCGTGTTCATGCCTTACAAGTTCTGGTCGTTCTTTTAACGAAACAATAGAAGCCAAACGCATTATCCCCGAAACATCTTCTGGACGTATTTCGAGGGCGCGAGATCAGCTTTTCTTCTTGGCCGTGGCTTCGGCCTTGGCCTTGAGCTCGCTGATCTTCGTATCGATGAAAGCGGCGTTGGTGATGTGGCCGCCGGCCTTGAGCCGTTCATAGGCGGACACGGCCTTTTGCCACTGCCCGGCGGCCTCGGCGGTGACGGCAAGCTGCTGGTCCACGGTGGAGGTGAAGGCCTTGGGCGCGGTGACGCTCAGATTTTCGAGCGCTTCCACGGCCTTGGCGTTCTGGCCGGCCTTGGACAGGGTGGCGGCGTAGCCCAGGGTGGCGACGGTCTTCATGCCGGCCGGGGCGTTTTGCGACACGGTTTGCCAGGCGGCGGCGGCCTTGGCGTAGTCGCCCAGATCCTGGGCGGTCTTGGCGATTTCCAGGTTGATGCCGTCGCGGGCGCCGGCCGGGGCGGTCTTGGCCAGGGCTTCCAGGGCGCTTAAGCGTTCGGCCCCGCTTTTGGCGGTGACAATGGCGCCAAGCTCGTTTTCGGCCTTGGCGATCTGGCTCTTCTGGTACGTGCCGTACAGGGCGTAGCCGCCGGCAGCGGCGACGACGACGATCACGGCCGCCAGACATTGCTTCCAATAACGGATGGGCAGCTCCAACAAGGAGTTGATGTCGTTGACGGTGTTGCCGTCTTGCGACGCGGGAGAATCAGTCATGCAGAACGCCTCCGAAGCGCATGGGTTTTCTGAAAAAAGGCGCATCAGATAAGCATAAAGGCGGGGACGTGTCAAAAGGGACGAGCCGGCGAGAAGCCCGGGGCGCGCATGGGGCGGCAAGGAATATTTCAAGCGAGCCGCAAGGCGGCATGGGCCGCGCCGACCAAGCCGGCGAAGGAAGAGGCGTCTTCAATGAACCTGAGCGGCAAGCCGGACACGGACAGCGCATGGCCGGACGCGAACGCGGCGAATCCCTTGGCCATGGCCGCGAAAACGGGCGCATCGACGTGATTGGCCCGCGAGCCCAAAAGGCGCAACGAGCCGAGGGGCGTTTGCCGGGAAACTTCCTCGGCCAGCATGGCCAGATGCGCGCCGAGAACCCCGTACACGCCGGCGGCCTCGAGGCGCAGAGCGAGGTCGTCCCCGACAAGGGCGTCATGGAAAAAGGGAATGGCCGTCTCGATGTCCTGGCCGTATCGGGCCAGGAGACCCAATTCATGGGCCGCCAAGGCCACGCCGTAATGGGAAAGGTGAAAGCGGGAGGTGGAAAAAAGCCTGCTTTGGGCCGGGTTGGGTGCATAGCGGGTAATCAGCCAGCCATATTCGTGGAACCCCGGCCCGGCGTGGCCCGAAGCGTCAAGGACATGGATGGCCGGGCAACTCCCCAGGCGCACCGACAGCACTCCCCCCGGACGCGCGGCTCCGGCTGCAAGCGGGGCCTCCGGCCGACCGTAATGGAAGGCGAAAAGGGCCTGCGCCTCGCCATCGTTTACCACCGCCACCGGCCGGCCGGGGAAGATGTCCCCGAACGTCCGGCGCAACGTCGCGTCGGCGTCGTGGATTTCCGTCTCGCCGCACTCGGCGAAAAGGCCGAATTCCGGCACCGGGCGGACCTTGCCGGCAACGACCGTGGCCGAGAGGCTTACGCCCACCGCGTCGATGGGCCGCCCGGCCTGTTTTGCCAGAGCCTTGGCCTCGGCGCGAAGAGAGGGGAGGACCGCGTTGAGGCACATCCGTTCCCCTTGGTCGTCCCTGGTAGGGCGGCGGGAAAAGCTTTCCACGGCATAGCCGCCGGCCCCGTCGCACCTGACGAGCGCCTGGCTTGTCAGGTGCTGGCCGATGTTGACGGCCAGCACCGTGCCCGGTCGGATATCGGTCGGGCCGGCTGGGGGCGTTTCGTCCGAAGCGTCGAGGCGGCAGTGGTCTCGGAGCAGGGCCAAGGCATGATCCCGGTCGGCGTCGATGGTGAAATCGGCGCCGAAGACCCGTTCGACCAGGCGGAGCAGAAAAATCAAGGACATATCGGAAAAATCGTCCGGCCCCAGGATAAACAGGCGTCGTATGGCCTCGGCCAAGTTTCTGGCCAAGGCGGCGTCATCGGCCAATATGCTTACGCGACGGGCTCCCCTCAGGCACAGGACATTGTTGACCACGGCGGCGCTAAAAAGCTCCACACGCGGCCTGTCGGCGGCATCGACGGGCCACGGCAGGCAAACGGTTTCGATGACGGGAGGCAGTTTTCCCCGGTCGAAACAAAAGGAGACGGTGACGGCGCGCGTGGGGTCGAGGTCGGCGAAGGCCTTGCGCCAATCGGCCAGATAGGGGGATATGCCCTGTCCCGGCGGGAAAAGGCGTATGGGCGTGTCCATGGGCGGTCCTTGCCGGTCGCGCGGGACAGTCCTTACACGCCGGTCATGACAGGAATATCATGTCAGAAGGGGCTGTGGTTACCGGACGGAAGAAAGAAAATAAAGAGGGGACGGCCGGCAGTCCATAATGGCGGAAAGGGAGCCTCTGCTGGAGGCAACTCTTGCCCCGGCGTACGGACGACCTCACCGAGGCAAGGAAGAAAGGAGGTCACGCCGCAAGGGCGTACCGGAGGGCTCAGGCGGCGGTCTTGGCCCCGAGTTTCTGTTCGATAAGCGCCTTGGCGCGCATGGCCAGCTGGCTGACGTCCGGCTTGGAAATCTGGTCGTCCGCGCCCACGGCCTCGCCCTTGTGGCGCAGCTTGTCCGTAATGAGCGAAGAGAAAAGGATCACGGGCAATTGCTTGAGGGAGGGGTCTTCCTTGATGCGTTTGGTCAGGTTGTGGCCATCCATGGCCGGCATCTCGATATCGGCCACCATGACGTGGATGTAGTCGCTGAGAGGCCGGCTTTCGGCCTCGGACTTCCCCTTGATCTGCAACAGCAGTTCCCAGGCTTCGCGGCCGTTCTGCACGGCCGTGACGTCGAAGCCCGCCTTTTGCAGCAGGTCCTTTAACATCTCGCGCACCAGCACCGAGTCGTCAGCCACCAGCGCCCGGTAGCGGCTGGTCGCGTCCCATTCGATGCTCATGTCCAGGCGCAACCCCAGGTTCGGGTTGAGGTCGGCCACGATTTTTTCCAGGTCGAGCAGAAACACGATGCGGTCCTCGAGCTTGACCACGCCGGTGATGCAGTCGCCGCTCATCTTGGACACGTAGCGGTTGGGCGGCTCCACCGCCTCCCAGCTCATGCGGTGGATGCGGGTGACGCCCGAGACGAGAAAGGAGGTGGTGACGTTGTTGAATTCCGTGACGATGACCTTGGGCGAGTCCGTCTCCTGGCGCGTCTTGTCGAGCCACACGCTCAGATCGACCAGCGGGATGATGTGGTTGCGCAGGTTGAACGCGCCGAGCACGCTCGGATGGGAAACCTCCGGCATGGCCGTGATCTTGGGCAAGCGGATGATCTCCAGCACCTTGGCCACATTGACCCCGTAGTAGCCGCGATACATGCCCGAGACTTCCGGCGTATCGCCGGTGAACGAGGAAGGAGCGGGCTCGTCGATGAAAAACTCGACGATTTCCAGCTCATTGGTGCCGGCTTCAAGCAGAATGTTGGTCTGGGACATGGTCGTCTCCCCGCGTAGGCCGTTTCAATCAAAAAGCTTCCAGCGCCTGTTGCACGCTGTCAATGATTTTCTTGGGGGTTGAAGCGCCCGCTGTCAAGCCGATTATGCGTTTGCCGGCAACCATGTCCGGGGAAAGCTCGTCCGCCGTCTCCACATGGACGCAGGGGGTGCCGGCGGTCCGGGCCACCTGGGCCAGACGTCGCGTATTGCCCGATTCGCGCCCGCCGACCACAACCATGAAGTCGACCGCGGCCGCCAGATCCATGGCCTCCTGCTGGCGGTTCATGGTGGCGTTGCAGATGGTGGACAACACGGTGAGCCCCGGTCCGAAGCGTTTTTTCAGGAAGTCGCGGATGCGCATGAACTCCATTTCGTCCTGGGTGGTCTGGGCGGCCAGAAAATAGGTCGGCCCTTCGCCCAGGTCCATGCGTTCGAGTTCCTCCATGGAATCGAAGACATGGGCCCCGGCCGTGGCGTAACTCAAAAGCCCCTTGACCTCGGGATGGTCCGCTTCGCCGAAAAGGAGCAGCACCTTGCTCTGGGTCGCCTGGGCGGAAATGAGCGTCTGGGCCTTTTTCACCTTGGGGCAGGTGGCGTCCACGATCCTGGCCCCCCGGGACGCGATTTCCCGGCGCACGGGCTCGGGAATGCCGTGGGCGCGGATGACGACCGTGGCCCCGGCCGGGATGTCGGCCGGATCGTTGACCACGCCCACGCCTTTGGCCGCGTATTCCGCCAACACCTGCGGGTTGTGGATGATGGGACCGAAGGTGAGGAGGGCTGTGGCCTGGCCGGTCCTTTGCGGACCTTTCGGCGGGACGATGAGGGCGGCCAGCTTTTTAAGCGCCAGGTCCACGCCCATGCAGAAGCCGGCGGTTTCGGCGCGCAACAATTTCATAAGGCGTCTCCGCTTGTCGCGGCCGTTTCGTGGCTCAAGCCCTCGGCCGCGTCGATGATGGCGTCAAGTTCTTCCCAGGATGTACAGTGGCAAAGCCTGTCCCGCAAGGCGCGGCAGCCAGGAAGATCGCGCAGATAGCGGGGCACGGCCGTGCGCATGCGCAGAAGCGCCCGCCGGTCGTCGGCATATCCCCGGCACAGGGCGGCATGGCGGCGGATGACGTCGCAAATGGGGGGGAGGGGCAGCTCGGGCAGGCCCTGGGCGCTACGCAGGCGATTGGCGTGGCGCGTGAAAATGCGCGGATCGGCCAAAGCCCCCCGGGCGTACATGAGCCCCGCCGCGCCGGTGCGCGCCAGGCAATCCGCCCCGTCCCCGGCCGTCATGAGGTCGCCGCTGGCCAGGACCGGCACTTTGGCATCGGCTGTGAACGCGGCCAGACTGTCCCAGTCCGCCCGGCCCGAAAAGCCCTGGCTGGCATGGCGGGGATGCAGGGTCAGCCAGGCAACGCCGGCTTCGGTCAGCCGGTCGCGCAGGGCCAGGGCGCAAAAATCGGGCGGCTTGGGGCCAAGGCGCAGCTTGACGCCCACATGGGCGTCTCCGGCGGCCTCGACCATGGCCCGGGCGCAGGCCACAAGCTTGTCCGGATCGCCGAGCAAGGCGGCCCCGGCCCCGGTTTTCACCACCTTGCGCACCGAGCAGCCGCAGTTGAGGTCGAAAAAGCCGTAGCCCTCCCCGGACAGCGCGGTCACGGCCCGGGACAGGTAGTCCGGGTCGGCCCCGAACAGCTGGACCACCAGCGGCGAATCCGGAGGCAGGGTGGCCAGCAACCGCTTGGTGTTGCGAGAATCATAGAAGAGCCCCTTGGCGCTGACCATTTCGGTCATGGCCACGGCCGCGCCCAACTCCCGGCACAGCAGCCGGAAGGGCAGATCGGAAAACCCGGCCAGCGGAGCCAGCCACGGGGCGTTATGGGCAATGGGAAGAGACGGCATGGAAAAATCCTTGGCCGCCTGTATCCCAAGGCCGGGGCGGGGGCAACCGGGGCCGGATCAGAATCGGCCGTGGGTCAGGCCCAAAATGCCCACGATAATGAGGTAGATGGCCACGATATAGTTGAGCAGGCGCGGCATGATCAGGATCAATATGCCGGCGATGAGCGCCATGACGGGCTGCAACGAAACGAACATCTGCATAATGCCTCCCGGGCTGCGGTTGGCCGCGAATGCGGCAACGGGCGGTTGCCCACGTTACGGCCTATAGCGCGATGGGCACCCGGCAACAAGCGCAAACAGTGTTGCATAACCGCGCGCCATGCGACGGGCGGTTGCGCGGAGCATGCGTTTTCCGTTACCCTGAAGGCATCAATGGCAAACCATGCCGCAAGGAGATCCATGAACACATCCGACGCCACGGAACACGAGGCGATACCGTTGATCGAGCAGGCCCTGGCCCCTTTCGTGCGCTTCAGCCGGGTGGAATCCTCCGGGGGGCTGGTGCTCATCGCCTGCACGATCATCGCCCTTGTCTGGGCCAATTCCCGGTTCGCCCCGTCCTACTTCGCCCTGTGGGATACCCATGTCACCTTCGGCTTCGGGGGCATGGTCCTGTCCAAGACGCTGCTTCATTGGATCAACGACGGCCTCATGGCCGTTTTCTTCTTTACCGTGGGCCTGGAAATCAAGCGCGAGGCCCTGGTTGGCGAACTCAATTCCCCGGCCCAGGCGGTCCTGCCCGTGGCGGCGGCTGTGGGCGGCATGGCCGTGCCGGCCGCGCTCTACGCTTTTTTCAACGCCGGCACGCCGTCCGTCGCCGGCTGGGGCATCCCCATGGCCACGGACATTGCCTTCGCCCTGGGCATCCTGTCCCTGCTCGGCCGGCGCGTTCCGTCCGGTCTCAAGGTGTTTCTGGCCGCCGTGGCCATTGTGGACGACATCGGGGCCGTGCTGGTCATCGCCGTTTTCTACAGCGGCGACCTCTCGCTTATTTGTCTGGCTGTGGGCGGGGCCATGTTCGTCTGCATGCTGGGGGCCAACGTGGCCGGCGTGCGCCATCCCGCGATCTATCTGCTCCTTGGGGCCGTGCTGTGGCTGGCGTTTCTCAAATCCGGCGTGCACGCCACCATCGCCGGGGTGCTGGCGGCCATGACCATCCCGGCCCGGACCCGCATTCCTGGCGAGGCTTTCGTGGCCAAGGTCCGGCGCTTGCTCGGCTGTTTCGAACACGCCAACGGGTCCGGCCTGCCGCTTTTGGCCGACAAGGCGAGGCTCTCCGCCATCGGGGCTGTGGAGGACGCCTGCCACAAGGCCAGCCCTCCTCTGCCGCGCATCGAGCACGGGCTGCATCCCTTTGTGGCCTATGCCGTCATGCCGCTTTTCGCCTTGGCCAACGCCGGGGTGCCGCTGGCGGCCGGGGCCGGCAGCGGCCTGGCCGAACCCGTTTCGCTCGGCATCCTGGCCGGCTTGGTCATCGGCAAGCAGGCCGGCGTGTTTCTCGCCTGCTGGACCATGTTCAAGCTGCGCCTGGTCGCCATTCCGGAAGGGCTGCGCGCCGGACATTACTACGGCGCGGCCTGTCTGGCCGGCATCGGTTTCACCATGTCCATCTTCATCGCCGGGCTGGCCTTCGGCGACCAGAGCGCCCTGGACGCCAAGGCCAAGCTGGCCATCCTGGCCGCGTCGACGATCTCGGGTGTGCTCGGGTACCTGATCCTGCGCGCCGTCGGCCCGGGCAACAGCCCGGCATCGAACAACGACGGCATCTCCGGCGGCGACGGCACGTGTCCGTCGAAGTACTGAAACAGGAAAGAGGGAGGATGATGCGAGAGGGGAAACCCTTTAAAAAGGGTTTCCCCTCTCGCGCTCTCCCCTTCCTCAATTTTTTTATGGACTATTTCTGTGCAGAGAAAGTGTGGAGGAAATGTAAGACATTCTTTGCAAGAAATGCGTATTGGCGAGATGGCAGGGGGGAGGCACTATCCTGAGCGATATAGGATAGGAGCAAATACTGCTTGGTGCTGTGGGCAATATTCAAGACGGTATTGTGCCGCAATGGAAAGGGTGCCCTATCCAAACGTTCCCCATATGCTGATCATACCCTTGCGGACGGAGAAGGCTTCTTTGATTTTGTCCGATGGCATCCGGCTGGCTAACGTATTTTATTTCTGGACAATTCACTTTAAATACGTGAATGTGTAGACAAAATATTCGTGTCTATGAATACTGCGGTTGAAAATAAAAATTAGGATGCCGCAATCCCTTGCAGAGGTTGTCATGTCGACGAATGCTTCGCTTGCTACGATTGAAAGAGTTGATGATCTTTATTACAAGACGGTTCTCGACTTCGAAAGTGGATCACATTTCGAAGTCGGACAGGCCTACGCGCAAGAAATTCTCAGCATCATGCCGACATACGGCGCCACCATCGACAACTTTTTGCTTCTTTCCGTCGAATCAGCGCCGGATCATAAGGACCTGTCGGCCCTTGTCGCGGAAGCCAAGAATCTCGTCGCGGACATGCCGCAAGCCTACCAGGATGAATTGCGCGGCATGACGACCGTCTTCAACTCTCCCGTCGACAAACTCGGTGATGGAATCCTGTCGTCCGATGAATTGCTTTTATTTGAAGTCGTGCATGACGTCATAGATCCGGGGAGCTGCTCGGCCACCGCGGTCTTTGGCCAGGCCTCGGCGACCGGTTCGACCATTGTCGGTCGCAATCTGGACTGGTACGATATGCCTGGAATCTCGGAGTTGCATAATATCCAGCTTTATCGAAATGGTGATGCCGCTTATGACATCGTAAGTATCGGCATCCTCGGCCAGATCTTTCCCCTGTCCGTTTTCAGTGAGAACCATCTTTCCGGGGCCGTCCTGGATAGCGACATGCAAAGCGGATATTATACGACCGTCGGGGCCGACTCGTATATCGCCGATCTACGGTATGCCTTTGAACATGCCGACACCTTGGACAGCGTCGGTTATTATCTTGCCACGCGACAAAACACGCATTCCTACATTGCCTTTTTGGCCGATGAAAACAGTGCCGCCGTTCTCGAGAATGACATCGAGCACCCGGAAGCTAAGGGCCTTCGGTACGACGACTCGATCCTCCGCGACGGTTCCACGTGGGCTTTCCCCGATACCCTTGTCGCGGTGAATTCCTTCATGTTGCCCGGGACGACGGATAATTTCCCCGGGGCGGCGTCCAATGAGAAACGCTACGAGAGCTACACGACACTTATTGCATCCAAGTTGGAATCCAGCGGTACCCTTGGCCTGCAGGATGTGCAGGATATCATTTCCTACACCGGGACGGACGGGATCGCCAAAAGTTCAGGCGCCATCTACCGTTCGATAGACGATTATCCGACATACCAATCCTATGCTTTGGATATGGGGTCCTTGGAGCTTGTCGCCTGTTTCGGGCCGACCAGCGGCAATCCGCCGTATCCGCAGTACGTCCAGGTTTTTGCCTCCAACCCGTTTCCTTCGTAAAAAAGGCCAGAACCGACTTTATGCGCCCGCACGGGTCCAGGCCGTCTGGCGCACGCCGGAGAGTCCCTTGAAGCATTTCCCGGCCCTAATGCCGGCGAGCGCCGCCTGGGGATCGGGCACGGCGCAACCGGCCAGCACGTCGATGCCGCAGTCGAAGAGCGAGGCGGCAAACGGGGTGGTGGGGCCGAGCATGACCACGTAGGCGTCCTTGCGGCAGCTGGCCAACAGTCCGGCCAGGGTGCCGTTTAAAAGGGTGGTGCCGGTGACGGCCACGACGTCGGCCTGGGGCAGCACTTCGCCGGACTTGGAAGCGGGCACGTCTCCGGGCCGGGGCCGCTTTTCCAATACCCAGAGTTCCTGGCACACGCCGCGCAGGGCGTCGACAAAGGGAAAATGACCGACCACGGCCACTTTCCTGCCTTTGCCCCGGGCCAGCATCAGTTCCTGACCGTGGTGTTCGGTGACGTTTTCCGGGGCCGGCAGCAGAGCGTTGACCGCCGCCATGGCCAGGGAGGCGTTGTCGGTGTTGGAAACCTCGGGATCGGCCAGGGTGAGGGCCAGCTCCTTGGCGCTCTGGGGCAGATCTTCCCGGGCCGGGCTGACGGGATCGAGGCCCGCGGCGATGTGGGAGACGAGGGAGGCCAGACCGCAATGGCGGGCGGAGACGGCGGCCAGACAGTTGCCGGTGGTCACGTCGGTGATGGAGGCATCCGCAACGCTGCGGATGTCGTCCACGATGGCCCGCAGGATATCCTGTTGGGAGAGGGGCTGGGACATGCCATACTCCTTTTGAAAGAGAATATCATTTTCAGTAAAAAAAAGAAAAAGCGCAGCCGCAACGGCCAGTTCTCAATAGTCGTCACGGCGGCGGGTGTAAAGTCGCAGGAACATATAGGGACTGATAGGCCTCCGGGAAATTTTTTAAAGGAGGGTCTTCCCTTGTTCCTCTTCCCGGGACTTCTCTCAAGGAAATAAGATCGTTAACCAGCTGCAAAAGCTAAAAGTTTTGGGGAGGGGAGAGCGTGAAAGGGGAACCCTTTTTTCAAAAAGGGTTCCCCTCTCGCAACTCTTTCCCCTTCGCGCATCCTACGCCCGGGCGCGGGTGTCCACCCATTTCTGCACCCGGATCGGCTCGAAGGCGCGCATGACCGCGAGCATCTCCTCGGGGGTTTCCGCGGACAGCACGAGGCCTTTCTGCTTTTCCTTGATGAAGCCTTCCGTGGTCATGCGGTCGACGAAATGCAGCAAGGGCTCGTAGTAGTTCTGCACGTTGAGCAGGCCGCAGGGCTTGGTGTGCAGGCCGAGTTGGGCCCAGGTGATGATCTCGCAGAATTCCTCCAGGGTGCCCATACCGCCGGGCAGGGCGATGAACCCGTCGGACAGCTCGGCCATGCGTGCCTTGCGTTCGTGCATGGAAGTCACCACATGGAGTTCTGTCAGGCGCGGGTGGGCCAGCTCCTTGCGCCGCAGAAAATCCGGCAGCACGCCGATGGCCTTGCCGCCGGCGGCGAGTGTCGCGTCGGCCACGGCGCCCATGAGCCCGACGCAGGCCCCGCCGTAGACGAGGGTGATACGCTCCTCGGCCAGCACCCGGCCCAGCCGGGTGGCCGCGTCCACGTACGCCGGGTCGAGCCCGGACGATGAACCGCAAAAAATACAAACGCTCTGCATGGGGCGCTCCGAGGGGCCGATACGCACGGCCCCGGTCTGGCGGATGGTGCTACATGAACGAGGAATACGCCGCTAATCCAATCCTTCGATGATGGGCTTGTGCTGGCTCAGGTCGAAATAGCCGCGCACGGGGAAGGGCAAGGTGTAATTGGGAATCTTGTCGAAGCGGATAAAACCCACGGACTTGCCTTCGGTCAGTTCGGACAGGGCGGTGAGCCCCAGCGGAATGGGCAGGTTCAGGGCGCAGGCGTGGATCTCGGACAGCTTGTCCTTGTACCGGGTCTTGAGGTAGTTGACGAGCGCGTCGCGCTCCTCCTCGGTAAAGGATTCGAGCAGGATGCGCCGGCAGCTTTCGATGCTCACCGGCAGATCGGGGTCCACCGGGTCCCCGATCAGGGCGTCCCAGTCGTAGATTCCTTCCTCGGCCGGGTCCCATTCCGGACGAAACAGGTGGACGGTGACGTCCTTGCGGCCCTTGAAGCTTTTGATGACCATGGACACGGTCCAGGCCCGGTGTACGGGAAGGCTGAAATCAGCCGGAACGACGTCGATTTCCATGGGAGCGTCTCCTTGACACGGCAGGCTGACCCCGGCTGCGGCGCGGCGCGAGTGCCGGTCGAAACGCCACGGGGTTTTCGCTTTCGTTACGTTGACCGGGGATGTACAAAAAAACACCATGCTTTTCCAGCTTGAATCCGAATACAGCCCGCAGGGCGACCAGCCCGGGGCCATCGAGGCCCTGGCCGCCAATTTGTCCCAGGGCGTGCCAAGCCAGGTGCTGCTCGGGGCCACCGGCACGGGCAAGACGTTCACCATGGCCCAGGTGGTAGCGAGGCTCAACCGTCCGGCCTTGGTCATGGCCCCCAACAAGACCCTGGCCGCCCAGCTCTACAGCGAGTTCAAGGGGCTTTTCCCCAACAACGCCGTGGAGTATTTCGTCAGTTATTATGACTACTATCAGCCGGAAGCCTACCTGCCGCGCACGGACACCTACATCGAGAAGGATGCGTCCATCAACGACGACATCGACAAGTTGCGCCATGCCGCCACGCATTCGCTTCTGACCCGGCGCGACGTGCTCATCGTGGCCTCGGTATCCTGCATCTACGGCCTCGGGTCGCGCGACTACTACGAGCGTATGGTGCTTTCCCTCGAGGTCGGCCAGAAGACCGGCATGGAGGCGGTGATTTCCCGGCTGGTGGAGATCCAGTACGAGCGCAACGATTACGATTTCCACCGGGGCGTGTTCCGGGTGCGCGGCGACGTCATCGAGCTCATTCCCGCCTACAGCCGGGAGCGGGCCATGCGCCTGGAATTTTTCGACGACGAGCTGGAATCCATCCTGGAGACCGATCCGCTGACCGGCGAGGTCCTGGGGTCCATGCAAAAGGCCATCATCTTTCCGGCCAGCCACTACGTGTCCGACCGCGACAACCTGAATCGCGCCGTTTCGGACATCCGGGAAGAGCTGCGCCTGCGCCTGACCGAGCTTCGGGCGGCAAACGACCTGCTGGCGGCCCAGCGCCTGGAAATGCGCTGCATGCAGGACCTGGAGATGATCGAGGAGCTCGGCTACTGCAACGGCATCGAGAACTATTCGCGCCACCTGGACGGCAGGAAAGCCGGTGAGCCGCCGTACACGCTGCTCGACTACTTTCCCGAGGACTTCATCCTGTTCGTGGACGAGTCCCATATCACCGTGCCCCAGATCGGCGGCATGTACGCCGGGGACCGCTCACGCAAGCAGACGCTGGTCGATTACGGCTTCCGCCTGCCCTCGGCCCTGGACAACCGGCCGCTCAATTTCGAGGAATTCCTCTGCCGCATCGGCCAGGCCGTCTACGTCTCGGCCACGCCCGGCGACTGGGAGGTGAACCGGTCCGAGGGCGTGGTGGTGGAGCAGATCATCCGGCCCACGGGCTTGCTCGACCCGGAGATCGAGGTGCGGCCGACCAAGGGGCAGGTGGACGACCTCATGGCCGAATGCCGGGTGCGCGCGGATGCCGGGGAGCGGGTGCTCGTCACCACGCTCACCAAGCGTATGGCCGAGGAGCTCAACCAATACTTCAACTCCATGGGCCTGCGTTCGCGCTATCTCCATTCCGACATCGACACCCTGGAGCGGGTGGCCATCATCAAGGCCCTGCGCCAGGGCGAATTCGACGTGCTGGTCGGCATCAACCTGCTGCGCGAGGGGCTCGACATCCCGGAAGTGTCCCTGGTGGCCATCCTGGACGCGGACAAGGAAGGCTTCTTGCGTTCGACCCGTTCGCTCATCCAGACCTTCGGCCGAGCGGCCCGCAATGTCGGCGGCCGGGTGATCCTCTACGCCGACACGGAGACCGGCTCCATGCAGGCGGCCATGGACGAAACGGCCCGACGGCGGGAGAAGCAGGAAGCCTTCAACCGCGAGGCCGGCATCACGCCGAGCACCATCATCAAGGCCATGGACAGCGTGCTGGACAGCCTGTACGGCCAGGGGGCCGATGCGGCGGCCGCCGCGTCCGTCGCCGCGCCCGGGCGGAGTTCGCGGGCCGCGTCGGTGCGCGAGGAAGCCTCGGCCTACGGCGGCATGTCGAAAAAGGCCCTGGAAAAAAAGATCAGGATGCTGGAGCGGGAAATGCGCGAAGCGGCCAAGGCGCTGGAATTCGAGAAGGCGGCGGCGTTGCGGGACCAGGTGGCGGCGTTGCGGGAGCGCTTGCTGGAGATGGGCTGAAATGTCGGACGGCCGCAATTTTATGCGCATGCACGGCCGGGCCGTGCGGCTGCACCATAGGCTGGGGGCCTGGGGGCCGCTGCTCGGCGGTTTCCTCGCCCTGGCGCTGGTCTTCTGCCTGGGCGTGACGGGCTACATGTATGTGGAGGGCTGGAGTTTTTTCGACAGCCTCTACCAGGTCGTCATCACCCTTTCCACAGTAGGGTTCCAGGAAGTCTATCCCCTGTCCCATGACGGCCGCGTGGTCACCATGCTGCTCATCGTTTCGGGCGTGGGGGCGTTCGCCTATCTCGTCGGCTCCTTTACCCAGGTGTTGGTGGAAGGCCGGCTGCAACAGTATCTCGGGAGACGGCGCATGCAGAAAATCATCGACGGCCTGAGCGAGCACGTCATCATCTGCGGTTACGGCCGCATCGGCTCCATCGTGGCCCGGGAGATCCTGGCCGAAAACATGCCCGCCGTGGTGGTGGAGAACAGCGAGGAAGTCATCCGGCTCCTCGACGAGCAGGGCATTCCCCATGTTTTCGGCGACGCCACAGCCGACGAGACGCTTCTCGCCGCCGGTTTGGCCCGGGCCCGGACCCTGGTCGCGGCCCTGACCCAGGAAGCGGCCAACGTTTACGTGACCCTGACCGCGCGCCAGCTCAATCCGGCCATCCGCATCGTGGCCCGGGCCGACGCCCTGGGCCATACCCAGCGCCTGGAGCGGGCCGGGGCGGACCAGGTGCTCGTGCCCCACCTGTACGGCGGCGTGCGCATGGCCCAGTCGGTGCTGCGGCCGACGGTCACCTCCTTTCTGGAACTGGCCGGAGGGGGCAGCGAAGTCGACCTGCAAATGGAAGAGCTGCAGGTGACGGAGACGTCCGATTTCGTCAACAAGAACCTCATCGAGGCCCGCATCCGTCCCCGCTTCAACCTCATCATCATCGCCATCAAGAAGGTGTCCGGGGAGATGATCTTCAATCCATTGCCCCAGGCCATCCTCGAAGCCGGGGACACCATGATCCTGGTCGGCCGCACGGAGGGCCTCGACGGCCTGCGGGAGGTCCTTTGACCCCGGCGGCCGCCATCCGGCCGCTGGTCGTCATCCTGCACTACGGCAACCCGGCCGTGACCAAGCGTCTGGCGGACCAGCTGGCCCAAAGCGATCCCGATCCGGAGCTTGCCGCCCTGGTGCTCGACAACGCCGCGCCCGAGCCCTATCCCGACGCCTGGAAGCGGCTGCCCGAAAACATCTATTGGGCCGGCGCGCTGGCCAAAGCCGCCGGTTTGGCCAGGGACATGGGCAAAACCCATTTGTGGTTTTGCAACAACGACATCCTGTTTACGAGCAGGCCGCCGCATCTGTCCCGGGCGCTTGGGCGTCTGGCCCGGCTGGAGGCGACCGTGGGCCGCGTGGGCCTTTATTCCCCGGCTTTTGCCGCGAGCCCCTACCATCCGCAAATGGTGGCGTCTCCGGGCTTCCAGTACCGTCTGGCGCGCGTCATGGACGGCGTGGCTCCGCTTGTTGCCCTGGACTGCCTGGACGCAATCGGCGGCCTGGATGTCGATGACAATCCCTACGGCTACGGCGTGGACGTCTGGCTGTCGGCGCGGGCGCGCCAGGCCGGCTGGGAACTGGTGGTGGACCAGGCCGTGACGGTGCGCCATCGCCACCATACCGCCGCCAGGGCGGTGGACGGTTTCCTGGAGACCGCCGCCCGGGCCGAGGAAGCCTATCTGCGCAAGCGGCTGGGGCCGGATTGGCGCGAGCGCGTCAAAAGCTGGCAGGCGGACTTTCAGGACGTGGACAGGTTGTAGGAGGGAGCGCGCCATGGGGCCGTACGACTTTTTTTTGCCGCCGGCATTCGACGCCCTGCCCGAAGCCGTGGCCGAAGGACTGCTCTTCGGCTGTCTGGCCCGCAATCAGGCCGCCTCCCTGGGGCTGGCCGCGCTGCGCGCCGGCGGCGACAATGCCGTCGTGGTCCGGCTGGGCCTCGAACTGACGCAACTGGCCTTTGATCTCGATCCGCTCAATGCCGACTTGGCCCGGGCGATCCTCGCCATGACCGCCGGTAGGGAAGGGTTTCTCTCCGAGGCCGACCGGTCCGCCCTTGGCGCGGCGGCCGATGCGTCGTGGGCCGCGATGTGGCGACAGGCGCTGGACGACGCCGGCCGGACCGGGGATTGGGCTGGCTTTCTCGCGCGCTACGACGCCTCCTGGCCGACGGACGGCGCGGCGCTGGCCGCGCGGGTGCTGGGATTGGCCGCCGTGGCCAGCGGTGACCCTGACCGTCTCGCAGCTTGGAGAAAGGGTCTCGCTTCCGCGGCCACGCCGGGGCTGCACTGGCTTGCGGTCCAGGCCGACATGCGTCTGGGCGGCCGGGAGGCCGGCATGCGGGCGCTTCGCGACCATCTCGGCCGCTGGCCCTGGAACGTGGGAGCGTTGCTTGCCCTGCACGACTTGGCACGCGGCCTGGACACGGCGCTTGTGCCGCTCCCCGGCGAACTGGCGATTTTCCTCTACACGTTCAACAAGGCCGACGACCTGGGCCGGACCCTTGACGGGGTGCTGGCGAGCGACCTTGGCCGGCACCGGATTTTCGTGCTGGATAACGGCTCCACCGACGCCACGCCCGAGGTGCTGGCCGCGTTTGGCGACCGTATCGGGCCGGAGCGGTTTTTCACCCAACGCGCGCCGGTCAATGTGGGCGCGCCGGCCGGCCGCAATTGGCTGAGGCACCTGCCCGAGGCGCAAGGGGCCGATTTCGTGGCCTATCTCGACGACGACCTGACACTTCCGCCGGACTGGGCGCTTCGCCTCGGCGCGGCCGTGGCCGCCTATCCCGAAGCCGGGGTCTACGGCTGCCGCATCAGCGACGCCGGCAGCCCGGCCGTGCTCCAGGCGGCCGAACTGCATCTCGCGCCTGGAGCCCCGGGGCAGCCCTTTGCCGCCACGGACTTGCATCTGCAAGGCCCGGACCTGGGCCAGTTCACCTCCTGCCGGCCGTGCCTGAGCGTCACCGGCTGTTGCCACCTCTTTTCCCGGCAAGCCCTCGATGCCGGCGGGGATTTCGACATCCGCTTTTCACCGTCCCAGTTCGACGATTTCGACCGCGACCTGCGCGCCGCCCTGGCCGGCCGTTTCGCCGTGTGCCAGGGGCATCTGGCCGTGGGCCATGCCCGCAAAAGCGGGACCGACACCCGCAAAAACCGCGCGGCCGGGGCCAACGCCCACGGCAATATGCTCAAACTCCAAGGCAAGTACGACGCCGGCGAGATCAAGCGGCTGCGCCGGGAACAGCGCATCCGGCTCTTGACCGATATCCGCAAAAAAGCCATCTGGCTCTCCCGCCGCGAGACCGCGCGCGACGGTGAAACGCCAAAGGATGGGGGTTTATGAGCGAGGAAAAAGACGCCGCCGCGCGCCTGCGCGAGCTTCGGGCGCAAATCCACGAACACGACTACCGCTATTACGTCCTGGACGACCCGGTCATCGAGGACGCGGCCTACGACGCCCTTTACCGGGAGCTCAGGAAACTGGAAACGGCCCATCCCGAACTCGACGACCCCAATTCGCCGACCAAGCGCGTCGGCGGCACGGTGTTGCCGGCCTTTGTCTCCAAGCCGCACCGGCTGGCCATGTACAGCCTGGACAACGCCATGAGCGAGGAGGAGTGGCGGGATTTCGTGACCCGGGCGGCCAACAAGCTGGAAAGGGAAGGGCAACCCTTTACGCGCACCTTTTGGGTCGACCCCAAGTTCGACGGCTTGGCCTTGGAGATCATTTACGAAAACGGCGTCTATGCCGGGGCGCTCACGCGCGGCGACGGCGAAGTGGGCGAAGACGTGACCGAAAACGTGCGCACGGTCAAAAACGTGCCGCTCGATTTGCGGCCCCATGCGGTAAGGGCCAACCTGCCCGTGCCGGCGTTGCTCGAGGTACGCGGCGAAGTGGTCATGACGCGCCAGGATTTTTACGAACTCAACGAACGCCAGCGGGAGCAGGGGGGGAAGATTTTCGCCAACCCGCGAAACGCCGCCGCCGGTTCGGTGCGTCAGCTCGATTCGAAAATTTCCGCCAGCCGCCCCCTGACCTTTTTCGCCTACGCCATCGGCGCCCAGGATTGGGCCGGCGCGGACCCGGGCTGGACCACCCATTCCGGCATCATGGCCGGGCTCGGCAAGCTCGGCCTGCCCGTGGCCAGGGAAGGCAAGGTCGCCGGGGAAGACGCGGTCTATCCTTATTTCAAGACCATGGGCGTGCGCCGGCCGGACCTGCCCTTCGAGATCGACGGCGTGGTGGTCAAGGTGGACAGCCTCGCCGACCAGGAGGCGCTCGGATTCACCGGCCGGGCCCCGCGCTTCGCCATCGCGCTCAAGTTCCCGGCCCACGAGGCCGAGACGGTGCTTAAGCGCATCGAGGTGCAGGTGGGGCGCACGGGCGTTTTGACCCCGGTGGCCATTCTCGAGCCGGTATCCCTGGCCGGGGTGACGGTGTCCCGGGCGACGCTGCACAACGAGGACGAGATCAAGGCCAAGGACCTGCGCGCGGGCGACACGGTGGTGGTGCGCCGGGCCGGGGACGTCATCCCCGAGGTGGTCCGGGTGGTGCCGGAAAAGCGGCCGGCGGACGCCGAGCCTTTCCCCTTTCCGCACATCTGCCCGTCGTGCCATTCGCCCGCCGTGCGCGCTCCGGGCGAGGCGGCTTGGCGCTGCGTCAACCTGGCCTGCCCGGCCATGCTGCGCCGGGGCATCGCCTATTTCGTGTCCAAGTCGGGCCTTGACATCGAAGGCATCGGCAACAAGTGGGTGAAAACGCTCATCGACAAGGGCATGGTGAAAACTCCGGCCGATCTCTTCAACCTGACCGAGATGGACCTTATTCCCATGGAGCGCATGGCCGAGAAGTCGGCCGCCAATTTCGTGGCCGCCGTGGAAAAAGCCCAGCAAAACGCCACCCTGGCCAAGCTCATCGCCGCGCTCGGCATGCGGCAGGTCGGCACGCGCACGGCCCGGACCCTGGCCGAACATTTCCGCGACCTCGACGGACTTGCCGCAGCCACGTCCGAGGATCTGACCGCCTTGCCGGACATCGGCCCGGAAGTGGCGGGGTCCATCCGCGAGTTCTTCGACAACGCCGCCAACCGCGAACTCATCGAACGCTTCCGGCAGATCGGCCTGTGGCCCGTCAGCGAGCCCAAAACGGCCGTTCCCCCCGAAGCCACGCCCCTTGGCGGCAAGAAGTTCCTTTTCACCGGCACGCTGCCCGGCATGTCCCGGGAAAAGGCTGAGGCCTTAGTAGAGGCGGCTGGAGGAAGGGTAATGAAATCAATTTCCAAAAAGCTCGACTACCTCGTCGTCGGCGCGGACCCGGGCTCCAAACTGGCCAAGGCGCAATCCCTCGGCATCACGATTCTCGATGCGGAGGCGTTTCAGGAATTATTGGGAGAGGAGAATGCGAGAGGGGAAACCCTTTGAAAAGGGCAGTAGCCCCTCTCGCGCTCTCCCCTTCCTAAACTTTTTACTTTTTTGATGGGTTACAAATCTGCCCCCTCCCAAGGGGAAAGTCTTTGGAAAGGGGGCCCGGGGGGAGAACCTTTCTTCAGAAAGGTTTCCCCCCGGCATCCTTCTCAAAGCTCTCCCCTCCCTTTTGCAGCATCAAGCGCAGGACGCCGTGCGTGGGGATAGGGGCGGAGGGGGCGAAGGGACGCCCTTGGAGGATGGAGGCGGACACGTTCCCGGTGAAGGGGAAGCGTGAGACGTCGAGGATGCGCCATGTCCCCGGGAAGCGGGCGGCCAGGTCCCAGCCGACCAGGGTCGGTTCGCAGGGCTTGGGCGCGGGGCTTATTTCGCAGGCGATCAGGACGTGGCCGCCCGGCGTGACGACGCGCGCCATCTCAGCCGTGGCTTTGGCCAGGTCGTCCACATGGTCCAGGGAATTGATCGAGGTCACCACGTCGAACGAGGCGTCGGGAAAGGAAATGCTTTCCACGAAATCCGGCGTGTATTCCATTTGCTGCCGGTCGGTTTCGAGAAACCGGTAGGCCTCGGCCAGGGGATCGAGCCCGACGCGTCTGGCGGCGTTCTCCGCCCATTCCAGGGACCCGCAGGGGCCGCAGCCGATGTCGAGCAGGCGCTTGCCGTCGTAAAAGGTCTTCTCCAGGCCGAAAAGCGTGGTGAAAAGCGCTTCGTAATGCCCGTTCGGCAAGAATCCCTTCTCCGCCAGCTCCTTTTTCCAGAACATATACTCGTGGACGTACTTGGCGATCGGATTCCTGTAGGCTCCCTGTCGCGTCATGTCGGCGATGCTCCTTGATCGGGAGGTTGAAAAGCCGGGTGTTGCCGCGAGGATAGGCGCGCCTTGCCGCAGGGTCAACGCCGGACGCATGGCCCGCGATTCCGGTGTGGGGGGAGGGGCGCACGGGCAAAAAAAACGCGCGCCGGAACCCTCGGCAATGGGCCCCGGCGCGCGGACGTCAGGAGGAGCGTCCGGGAAAGGCTTAGGCCGCGTACACCATGCGCTGGGACTTTTCCGGCTTGGCGGCGGCGGGTTCTTCCATCGCGGTCGGCATGCTGTCCGAGTACATGTCCCAGTAGGCCTCGAAGGCCTTTTCGATGGTGCGCGCCTCGGCATAGGTCCGGCCGGCCCGGCCCATGGCCCGCATGAGCTCCTGGTCGGCCAGCATGCCTTCGATGGCGGACAGCAGCGCCGTACCGTCCCCGGCCGGAACGACCACCCCGGTCTCGCCGGGCAGGATGTTTTCCATGGGCCCGCCCTGGTTGGTGACGATGATCGGCAGGCCCGAGGCCTGCGCCTCCAGCACCACGTTGCCGAAGGTGTCGGTGGCGCTGGGGAAGACGAACAGGTCGCAGGTGGCGAAAAGGGCGGAAAGTTCCTCGCCCTCGCGGTAGCCGGTGAAGGTCGTCGGCGTGCCTGCAAGCGCGGCGCGCAGGTCGTCGAGGTAGGGACCGTCGCCGACCACGGTCAGGGTCACGTCCGGCCGCCTGGCGCACAGTTCCGTAAACGCCTGGGCCAGCAAGTGCAGGTCCTTTTCCCGGGAAACCCGGCCGGCGTAGAGCAGGCGCACGCCGTCGCCCATGTTGTATTTGGCCGCGACGTCGTCGGAGCGCTTGTCGGGATGAAAGCGGGCGACGTCGACCCCGCGCGGGAAAAGCCGCAGCTTGGCCGGGTCGAGTCCCTTTTCCTCGAGCTCGCGGCCGGTGTCGCGGGAGGGGATGTAGACCAAATCCATCTGGTTATAATACCAGATGATGAATTTCCATGTCAGGTCTTCCATGGCTTCGTCGCCGGTCAGTATCTGGGCGTACTGGGGCAGGGCCGTGTGGTAGGTGCCGTAGATGGGCAGGCGCAACGTCTTGGCAATGCACAGCGCGGCCAGGCCGATGGGGCCGGGCGTGGCCGAATGGATGCGGGTGAATCCCTCGGCGTAGACGTAATGGAGCATTTCCAGCAGCGGCGGATAGAAGAGCTTCTGGTCCGGGTATTCGTCGAAGTGGTAGACGCCGATGGGCTTGAAGTTCTGCACCCCGGGCTCGAACACCCGCTGGCCGTGGTCGCAGGTGATGATGGAAAGCCCTTTGCCCGTGCGGATGGCCAGCTCCGCCTGCTGGCGCAAGGTGCCCGAGACGCCGTTTATTTCGTGGAAAGTGTCGGTGAAGTGGGCCACCTTGATGTCGTGGCCGTGACCGTTTTTGCCGATCAGGGCCTTTCGCGCCTCGCTGCTGAACTGGCGTTCCTTGGTGAAGATGGAATAGGCCACGAAGTAGGGGGCGAGCATGGTGTAGAGCGCCCCGGCCGAACCCAGGGTGCCGAAGATGTCGAACACGTTGGCCCCGCTGACATGGTCGAGCAGGGTGCGGGCGAAATGGGAGGCCACCCGGTTGGTGGCCCGGTTGACGAAGGAGAACCAGCCGGTTTCCAGGTTCTCGCCGTTTAGGACGCCGGCCTGGGCGAATTCCATGAGCATGGGATCGGAGCGGATCAGCGATTCGGTCTCGGAGCGGATGAGGTCCTTAAGCGGCGTGTTGGCGCGCGGGCGGCGGCGGGTCAGCGTGCGGACGATGCGCGTGCGCAGCTTGAAGGCCAGCCCCGCGCTGCCCTGATGCTCCGGTTCCAGGAAGCGGTCGATGACCTTCAGGGTCACGTCCTTGTCCAGGAAGCGGTCGATGCTGAAGCGGTGTTTGTAGAACTGGTAAGCGATGCTGTAGAGGGTGCGGGCCATGGTGCGCGGGGTGGAAGAGACGCCAAGCGCCCGGGACGCGCCGTTTTCCATGCCGGAGAGAAACTCCTGGAGATTGCCCGCCCCTTCCACCTGGGTGTGGGTGCAGGCGATATACAGGGCGCTGTGGTCGTCGGAGCCGCCGATGAGGTTCTTGCGCCAGGGCTGTTCGTAGCCGGGATCGATCTTGTATTTTTCCGCCAGCCGCCAGAGGGTCTCTTCGCCAAGCGAGGGGATGATCTCGCGCAGGCACTCGTTTTGCCAGGCGTCGCGCGCGCCGTTGATCTCGAAATTGCGAAAGAGCAGCAACAGCTTTTCAAAATTGGGCACCGTGATCCGGTCGTTGACCCCAAAAAGCGGGTGGGCCACGGCGTGGTGGAGCTTTTCCCGGCGCAGGTAGTCGACCAGATCGTAGACGTTTTCCCGGATGCGCTGCAACTCGCGGTGGATGGCTTCATTGATGTCGTAGACCAACACGTGGACCTTGCACCGGTCCTCGGGAAAATACGAGGTCACTTCTTCGCTGATGAAGGTGTCCGGCAGGTGGGCGATGGAAAGCGCGCCTTCGATGCGGTTGTGGTCGGAAATGGTGACCAGCCCCATGCCCTTGCGCTTGGCTTCCTCGTAGATGCGCATGGGCTCCGTGAAGCTCTCCGGGCAATTGAGCTTCTGCAGCACCCATTGAGAGGGCCTGGTGGAATACTTGGAATGCACGTGCATATCGATCTTCATGGTCTCTCCTTCGGCGAAGGCTGGCGGTGCGGCCGGGGACGCCGAAAGGGAGGGGCTGGCGTCGGGCGGCGTTTGGGCCTTCTATCTCCGAGCCTGTTGCGGTCGGATTGCGTTTGGCCACACTTTTGTTGACGCGGCGGAGGGTATTGTCACGCAAACGTCGCTTGTTTCGATGAGGGCGGCCGCGCATGGTGCGGTGATGGATACTAGGCCGCTCCTTGCCATGCCCGATCTGCCGGAGGCCGCCGGCCGCGACGGCCTAACGCGACAGGGCAGGGCCGTGCTCATGGCTTTGGGCGAGCGGCGGTTGGCCCGGGAATTTTGTCGTCTGGCCGGGAGCGCATCGGACCGGGAGACGCTTGTCGCGGCGCTTTTGGACTGCATCGTCAGACGCCGCGTCCGATAGCCGAACGAGAGACACCGCGCCAAAGAAGCCGCCTTGGCGCGGTGGCGTCATTTTCGTAACTTACAGATTTTCAAGCGGTTGCCATCGGTCGGACGTGATTTGTCACGGGTTCGCCACGTCTCCATGGCGCGATCGTCATGGGGGTTTGCCACAGCAACGAGCGCAATCCGGCGGATTAGCCGTCCCATGCGTCAGGCAAAGAAGGCGATATGAAGCACGACCTCAAAATGGCCGCTGTCCACCTCGATTTCTACTATGGAGAATTCAAGGCCCTGGAAGGCATTAACCTCGAAATCCCGGAAAACCGGGTCACGGCCCTGATCGGGCCGTCGGGGTGCGGCAAGTCCACGTTCTTGCGCTGCCTCAACCGCATGAACGACCTGATTCCGGGAGCGCGCACCACCGGCGACGTGCTCCTTGACGGGGTCAAGATCAACACCCCCCAACTCGATGTGGTGGAACTGCGGCGCAAGGTGGGCATGGTCTTTCAAAAGCCCAATCCCTTTCCGAAAAGCGTCTTTGAAAACGTGGGCTACGGCCTGCGGGTGAACGGCGTGCGCGACAAGGATTATATCTCAAGCCAAGTGGAAAAGAGCCTGATCGCCGCCGGGCTTTTCGACGAGGTCAAGGACCGGCTGTACGATTCGGCCCTGGGCCTTTCCGGCGGCCAGCAGCAGCGACTTTGCATCGCCCGCGCCGTGGCCCTGGAGCCGGAAGTGGTGCTCATGGACGAGCCGGCCTCGGCCCTCGACCCCATCGCCACCCAGAAGATCGAGGAGCTCATCGCCGCCCTCAAGCGCCGCTACACCATCGTCATCGTCACCCACAGCATGCAGCAGGCAGCCCGCGTCTCGGACCGGACCGCCTTTTTCTTCATGGGCAAGCTGGTGGAGGTCGGCCCTACGGAGGACGTTTTCACACGCCCCGCCAACCAGCAGACCGAGGATTACGTGACCGGCCGTTTCGGTTAGTGCCCTGTTTTCGAAACACGTGTATGCCGGTTACGTGAGCAACACTCAAACAAGACGCAACGACGAGCCCGAAACCGGGCGCGGGAGACACAATGGAGACCAGAGCACATTTTCACGCCGAATTGGATGCCCTCAAGGGGCGCGTCATCGCCCTGTTCGAACTGGTCGAGGCGTCCAGGAAGGGGGCCACGGACGCCTATCTGCGCCATGACACGAGCGTTGCCCGCAAGGTCATCGACGGCGACCGGGAAATCAACCAGGCGACCTGCGACATCGACGAGGCCTGCCTGCACATGCTGGCCCTGGAACAGCCGGTGGCCCTGGACCTGCGCCGCATTGTCGGCTACGCCCGGGCGGTCATCAATCTGGAGCGGCTGGCCGACGAGGCCGTGGTGGTGGCCGAAGGGGCGCTGACGGGCGCCGGACTCCCCGGGGATTGCGACAAGTCCCTGGAGGAGCTGGCCGGGCATGCCGCCCGTATGTTCAAGCTGGCCTCCAAAGCCTTTAGCGACGACAATATCGACGACGCCCTGGAAGTCTGCCATATTGAGGAGAAAGGCCGCGAACTGGTCGTCACGGCCATGCGCGCCATCACCGCGGCGCTTTCCGAGTCCCACGTCGCGCCCGAGGCCTCGGTGCGCGCCATCCTGGCCGCCCGCTGTTTCGAGCGGATGTGCGGCTACGCCGCCAACCTCGCGGAAACTATCGTTTTCATTCTCAAAGGGGCCACGCTGAGCCAGCAGTGCCAACCCCGCTAAAGTTCGGTTGAGGACCATTGGAGAACGCATGGGGGCCGGTGGAGTCACCTGCCGCGACATTGTCGCGGCCTATCAGCAAAACATGACGCCGTCGTTCACGCTCGGTTTGCATCTTGCCGATACCCGTGTCGCGGTGCGCTCGAATTCCCGCGAACTCATGGACGCCCTGACCGTCCATTACCAGGATTTCCTTGACGACGGCGGCGATCCCGACATCGTGGTCACGGCCCTGGATGGCGGTCCGGTGGCTAACGCCCTGGCTTTCGCCCTGCGCGCAGGGGAGGAGGACGCCAAGGAAGAGTACGTCGACCTGCCGGACGGCCGCGTGGTGCGCAAGCGCCGCACGGGCCTGTGGCTGGTGTTCGGCCGGGGCGGGAACTACGTGCTCGGCCCCTGCCGCCAAAACGTCGATCAAGTCGTAAACGCCGTGAACGCCCGTTGCGAAGACAGGGAAATGCGCGCCGGAGCCTTGCTCTTCCACGCCGCCGGCGTGTGCCTGGACGGGCGGGGGCTGGCCCTGTCCGGTTTCGCCGGGGCCGGGAAATCCACGCTCGCCCTGGAGATCATGCGCCACGGGGCCTCGTTCGTCTCCAACGACCGGCTGCTTATCGGCCCCGGGGACGCCGGGCTCACCATGACCGGCATCGCCCGCATGCCCCGGATCAACCCGGGCACGCTGCTCCATAACGAGGCCTTGGCCCCGATTTTGACCGAAGCCGAGCGGGAGGCCTATGCCGGGCTTACGCCCGACGCGCTGTGGCGGGTCGAGCGCAAGTACGACGTGCGCATCCGCGACTGTTTCGGTCCCGGCCGCTTTCGGCTCCGGGCGGGGCTGCGGGCGCTGGTGGTCCTCGGCTGGCGGCGCGGCGGCGGCGAACTGCGCGCCACCTGGACCGACATCGACGCCGCCCCGCATCTGCTGCCGGCCTTTACGAAGGATGTGGGCGTGTTTTTCGAGCAAGGGCCGCGCCGGGCCAAGGCGGACGCCTACCGCGTCCTGCTCGGGGACTGTCCGGTGCTGGTCATCCACGGCGGCGTGGATTTCAAGCGGGCCGCCGCATTGTGCCTGGACGTGCTGGGTCCGCTTTCCGCTTCGGCCGCCGAGCCGGTCGACGCTCCCTGTTGTGTATAAGGCGCGACGCCCCCGCGCCCGCCTGACGACGTCATCGATCCGTTTCCCATCGGGACAGAGGAATACCAGTGGCCGACTCGAAATCCTTTCCGCGCGTGAACATCTCCCATTCCGTCAACCTGCCCGATCTGTCCAAGGCGGCGCTTTACCGCCGCGCCCCGGAACTGGGGCCCAAAATCCTTTTTTTCAGCGGCGGCACGGCGCTGCGACACTTAAGCGAAACGCTCATTGAATACACTTCCAATTCCATCCACCTCATCACGCCCTTCGACTCGGGCGGTTCCTCGGCCGTGCTGCGCAAGGCCTTCCACATGCCGGCCGTGGGCGACCTGCGAAACCGCATCATGGCCCTGGCCGATCGTTCCATCACCGGCAACCCGGCCGTATTCGAGCTTTTCGCCTACCGCCTGCCCAAGGATGCCTCCCAGGAAGAGCTGGCGGCGCGGCTCGGCAGGATGCTCACCGGCGACGATCCGCTCGTGCGCCACATTCCCGATCCCATGCGCAAGATCATCCGCACGCATCTGCGCTTTTTCGAGCAGAAACGGACCGATGCCTTCGACCTGCGTGGGGCCAGCATCGGCAACTGCATCCTGACCGGCGGCTATTTCAACTACAACCGCATGCTCGACCCGGTCATCTACCTGTTCATGAAGCTGGTCGAGGCGCGTGGCGTGGTGCGGCCCATCGTCAACTGCGACCTGCATCTGGCCTGCCAGCTGGAAAACGGCCGCGTGCTCCTGGGCCAGCACCTCATGACCGGCAAGGAGACCGCGCCCATCGATGCGCCCATCGCGCGACAGTGGCTGGTGGCGAACCTGCATGACCCAACACCGGCCTCGGTGCGCATCCGGGAAAAAACCGAAGTCCTCATCCGGCAGGCCGACGTGATCTGCTACCCGTACGGCAGCTTCTATTCGAGCCTGCTCGCCAACCTGCTTCCCCAGGGCGTGGGGGATGCCGTGGCCGCGACCCACTGTCCCAAGGTCTACATCCCCAACCTCGGCCACGACCCGGAACAGCGCGGCATGACCGTGGCCGGGCAGGTGGAGCGGCTTTTGGAAACGCTTCGCGCCGGCTGCACCAGGTCCTGTCGGACCGAGGATCTGCTGCGGTTCGTGCTGGTGGACAGCAAAAAAGGCCGTTACGAAAATCCGCTGGACCTCACCGCCATCCGCAAGCTCGGCGTCGAGGTGGTGGATGTGCCCATGGCCCGGGAGGATGAACCGGGCAAGGCCGACAGCCGTCGGGTGTGCGAATTGCTGCTGTCCCTGACGTGATTGGAACGAGGGGACAAGCGTGAAAGGGGGCGCGAGAGGGAAAGGATTTCCCTCTCGCGCCCCCTTTCCTCAAATTTCCAACACGCAAGGGCGGTTGCATCGCTCCTTATAGGGGCGGCAGCACGTCGTTACTTGGCGGCGGCCCGGGTGCGCACGAAATTGGCCAGCTCCCTGTCCTCGGTGGTGATGTGGTGGAGGAACCACTCCAACAGGAAAGCCAGGATGTCGTCGAGCATCTGGTCCGTCACCACGCCGAATTCCTTCTCGATTTCGAAAAAAATAACATGGTTGGCGAACAGCTCGTGGTTTTCCCGGTGTCTCTCGATATCGGGATAGCCGACATCCCGCATCAGTTTGGTTTCAAGGACGAAATGGCTGTTTAAATAGTCGTGCAAAAATCGTAACGTCTCGGCGGCGAGCTGCGTTTTCCCGCCGCCCCGGTTGGCGTCCAACTCATTGATCAGCCGGATGATGTTCTGGTGTTGCGCGTCGACTTCCTGGAGGCCAAGGGCCAGGGCCGGGTCCCATGCAATCATGCGGTGCTCCCTGTGGTGGACTGGTGGTGTCGTTGCCGGGCCGCCCATTGGCGGAGAAAAGAGCAGACATTAATGTTGTCGCCGGGGACGCGTCCCAAGTCAAGGCCCCTGTCCGTGAGACACATCCGACAGGGCAAGGCGGTTTTTCCGCGCCGGCGCGTTTTTTTTCGCAACGGGATTGGCGCATGTTTTTCGCCGCTACCCCAAAAAAATTGGAGCCTTTATGCCCCGTGCGTACGTTTCCCTGCTTGCCTGCCTGTTTTCCTGCTTGCTACTGGCGGCCTGCCAGGCCGCCGCTCCCGGCCCGAAGGTGATTTCTTCCCGGATGCCGCCCAAGGCCCCGGTGACCGGGCAAACCGTTTCACCACTGGCCGGCGCACGACAACTTGTACTGGTCGTGACCGACGGCTTCGACGACAACCAGGCCGCCATGCGTCGCTTCGAACGATCCGGTGACGGCCTCTGGCGACCGGTCGGAGCGGCCGTGCCTGTGACCATCGGCAAAAACGGCATGGCCTGGGGCAGGGGGCTTCTCGTCGAGACGCCGACGGAGGGCCCGATCAAGGTCGAAGGCGACGGCCGTTCTCCGGCCGGCGTCTTCGCCTTTGGCACGGCCTTTGCCTACCAGCCGGAAACGCTGCCCCGTCCGGTCAAGATGCCCATGCACCGGGTCACCGACCAGACCGTGTGCGTGGAGACCGTCACCTCCGCCTCGTATAATCGGATCGTGGATGAAAATACCGTCCCCGTGCACGATTGGACGAGTCCGGACCGGATGCTGCGGCCCGACGGCCTGTACCGCTACGGCCTTATGGTCGAGCACAACGCGCCCGACACCAAGCCCGCCGCGGGCTCGTGCATCTTTTTCCATCTCTGGCGACGCCCGGGCGCGCCGACCGTCGGCTGCACGGCCATGCGGGAGTCGTCCATGCTGACCCTGCTCGGCTGGATCGACGCCGCGAAAAAGCCGGTGGTGGTCCAACTGCCCAGGGCGGAGCTGCAAAGGCTGGCCCCGATCTGGGGCGCGCCGGAACTGGCTTTCGGGGATGCATCCTAAAATCGCCGAGAAACGGAGGGGAACGCGATCCTGGCTGGCCGAAAGCGAAGAGCCTCTTTTGCCTGGCCGGCGAAGACCTCCCTGGAGCGTACAGCCGCGACGTCTTGCCCTTCTGAAAAAAGCCCCCGGCATTTCTTCGGAAATGCCGGGGGCTTTTTCTGATGTGACAGGGAATGCCCCGGAGTCCCCTTTCAAAAGGTTT